>JBAYHX010000262.1:0-5004 GCA_041665965.1 Candidatus Latescibacterota bacterium | reverse complement strand
ATTGCAAAAGTCGTTTTGGAAACGAAAAAATGATAAGTTTTATTACTTCAGCCCCCTAACCCTCAATCCCTTTCCCCCAAAGGGGGCAAGGGAAGTTGTTGCTCCACAGTGTTAGCTGCTTCGCAGGCACGATAAAGATGTGTCCTGCCCCCTCCGGGGGAAGGATGTCCGGAGGACAGGAAGGGGGCTGCTTCCCAAATAGGGACTTTTGCAAAAGGCTCTCTTTATTAAAATACAAACATGAAAAACAATGTTTTTACTGTGCAAGAAAACTCATGACAAACTGGTCAATATCGCCGTCCATTACCGCCTGGATGTTGGAGGTTTCAGTCCCGGTGCGAAGGTCTTTAACCATTGTATACGGTTGAAAAACGTAAGATCGTATCTGACTGCCCCATTCAATTTTTTTCTGATCCTTGGTATATTCTGCCTGCTTCTTTTCTTCTTCCTCTTTCCGCAGTTGATACAATTTCGACTGGAGGACTTTCATGGCAAATGCCTTATTCTTATGCTGACTTCTTTCATTTTGGCATTGAACTACAATACCCGATGGAAGATGAGTTATCCTTACAGCCGAAGATGTCTTGTTGACATGCTGGCCTCCAGCCCCGGAAGAACGATAGACATCTATCTTCAGATCCTTTTCATCGATTTCTATTTCAGCGGCTTCTCCAACTTCGGGAAGTACGCTGACCGAAGCGAAAGAGGTATGACGGCGGGCATTGGAGTCAAAAGGGCTGATACGCACAAGACGATGAACTCCGCTTTCTGCTTTTAGATACCCGTAAGCGTAATCTCCCTTTACCAGAAGCGTAACACTTTTCAGTCCTGCTTCCTGGCCTGGCTGTATATCCATCTCTTCGTATTCAAATCCACGGCGTTCTACCCAGCGGATGTACATGCGCAGAAGCATGGATGCCCAATCCTGGCTTTCAGTACCCCCAGCTCCGGAATTTATCGAAAGAATGGCATTTTTTGGATCATCGGTGCCGCCGAGCATCGTTTGAAATTCAAGAGAGGATATTTTCTCGTCAAGAACATCAAGAGCGGTTGATACTTCACTAATTACCGTTAAATCACTTTCTTCCTCAGCAAGTTCCAATAACAGGGTAACATCGTCAAGGGAGCTCTGAAAATTCTGGAGCGCATGTAAAGGTTTTTCCCGCAAGGTTATCTGGTCAATGACCTCCTGTGCTGCTCGACGGTCCGCCCAGAAATTTGCCATCTCACGTTTGGAGTAAAGTTTTTCTAATTCGTCCCGCTTGCGATCGGGGTCAAAGATGCCTCCTGAGATCGTCCAACCGATTTTTTAACTCTTCAACTTTTGTGGTCTGAACTGACATGCCGCCCCCCATTCATCAACTTAATATTTCTCTATAAATCAAGGTTATCTAAAAAGAAAAATCACACTGCTTTTAGAAAAATAAACCATAGTAGTGCTTATATCTTAAACTATTAAAAATAAGAAGAGTTCCCTTGAGAGCATGCCCTTTTTTATCGGGATATACAACGAAAACTTGTGACAATGCCCACTTTCTATCATTCCGGATATTATTCACCCTAAATAGGGTAGGATAAACTTGATACGGTATGGCTTCTCTTACCCCCGCTGGGAGAAGAGAAAAAGGGTTAGGGGGGGTGATTATGATACCTCGCAGTTTTGCTGGGGGTAGTTTGTTACTTCAATCCCAGAACATCCTGCATATCATAGAGACCCGGCCGGGCGTTTACAACGAATTTTGCCGCTCTGAGCGCCCCTCTGGCTAAGGGGTCCCGTGATTGGGCTTTATGAGAGAGTTCAATCCGCTCTCCTATAGTTCCAAAGCTTACCGTATGTTCTCCAACCACATCTCCGATGCGAAGAGCATGGATTCCGATCTCCCGACGGGTTCTTTCCCCGATTACTCCATGCCGTCCGTATACTGCATCGGTATCGAGATTCCTTTTCAATGTTTCCGCGATGATTTCCGCAAGCCGGTTGGCAGTTCCGGAGGGAGCATCTTTTTTGAACCTGTGATGGACTTCGGTTATTTCAACATCGTAATCATCGCCAAGAACGGAAGCAGCATCCGCCACTAGTTTGAAAAGAAGATTTACTCCGACACTCATATTCGGGGCCATTACACAGGGAATGGGCGAAACAATCCTCTTTAATTCAGAGTATTTTTCCCGTGGAAGACCCGTTGTCCCGATAACGAGAGGCGTGCCGGTGCCGCTGCATATTTCCGCAGTTTTCAATATTATATCGGGCCAGGTAAAATCTATCACAACATCTGCCTGTTTCGCCGCGGCCTCAAGGTTATCCGTAATAGAAATTCCCAGCTTTCCGATGCCTATGATTTCACCAACATCTATGCCGGGCTTTTCAGAGATGACGCATTCAATTGCTCCGGTGACTTTTATTTCGGGATCTTGAATTGCAAGTGCAATGATGCTCCTGCCCATTCTCCCCAGAGCGCCATTCATTACGAGTTTCATCTCATTTCCAGTCATAAGGAGTTTTTAAAGAAGCTTAAGGTTCTTCATAAGCTTTTCAAGGGTTGCTTTTCCATCTTCTCCCGGTTCAACGAGCGGAAGCCGAACCGGCCCCATCTCCATTCCAAGAATATTCATGGCTGTCTTGACAGGGGATGGATTCGTTTCGACTTTCATGAGCGATCTCATCAAAAAGAATATCTCATCATGAATTTTCCGCGCGGAAATGAAATCGGTCTTGAGCGAAAAGTTAACCATTTCCGCCATCTTTTGCGGAAGAATGTTCGATATAACACTGATAACGCCCTTTGCACCGACCGCCATCATCGGAAGAGTCATGGAGTCATCTCCTGAAAGCACGGTAAAGTCGTCGGGGGTGCGAAGAATTATCTCGCATATTTGATCCATGTTCCCGGAGGCTTCTTTGATTCCCACGATATTGGGAACGGCGGAAAGCTCCACAATAGTATCGGCTGTGGTATTCACCGCAGTCCTGCCGGGACAGTTATAGATGATGAGCGGGATGTCGCTGTTCCTTGACACCGTGGTATAGTGTTTGATAAGACCCGTCTGTGAAGGACGGTTATAATACGGTGTAATAAGAAGCGCAGCATCGGCGCCCATTTTCATTGCATGTTCGGTCAGGCTTATCGCTTCGGAAGTATTGTTTGATCCTGTACCCGCAATTACCAAAATGCGTGAATTTACCTGTTCGATGGTAATTTCGATCACTCTGCGATGCTCTTCATGAGTCAGGGTGGGAGATTCGCCGGTCGTGCCACAGGGTACCAGGCCCGAGGTACCGTTCTTTATCTGGAATTCCACCATCTCCCTGATTTTAGCCTCATCGATACGCCCGTCTTTGAAGGGAGTAACCATGGCGGTGAAAGAACCCTCAAGCTTTAACATTTCTCCTCCGGAAGTAACTTGAATATGATCATTTTTCATGTTTAATACGAAACAGCCGGGTTTCCCCGGCAGCAGAAGTATTCTCTATAATAACCGGATAGTTACGTATTCCTTGGATATGGTTTCTGAATAACATCGGAAAATACAGAACTCACTCCATAAAATTCAGGAATGTCTGTCATCCAAAAATAGAATATTTTCTACTGAAAAATATACCAAATACCTTTTTGCATGTCAATTAAATTAAGAAGAATAAGATAACCGCTGATCGTTTGAAAGAATCGAGAATTATTTCTGTTAAATGGCAGAAATACCTTGACAAATATCAATTGTAAAAATATAGTAGTTATATTAGTTCCGATACTTGGAAATTCTGCGGGAGAGATAAAAATATGCAGGAAGACTGGAACATTACCCTCAGTATTTTGGAATCACCGGATAAATCCCTTATTGGGCGGAAAATGGTGTTTTACAGGTCTCCGATTTCCATCGGACGGGCTGACAATAATGATATGGTCATTTCTGAACCTGCGATTTCACGGAATCATGCCATTCTGCGGATTACCGACGATTATTCCAGGGTTTATGTGACTGATTTAAGTTCTCAGGGTACCAAGGTATCGGGGAAAGTTGTTCCAAAGGGATTAGGTATGGGATTTGCCATTGAAAACGGGGATATTATCAAACTTGGCGATTCAGTCCTTCAGTACATATTAACCCTGAAGCCAGGTGTTCAATCAACCTTTATCAGTAAAATGGAACGTAGTATGCACGATTTTTCCCCCTCCGAGATGGAAAGGGAATCTGAGGAAAATATTTCGGAAATGGAAACGATCGATACAGCCGAATCACCTATAACGGGATTCAGCAAAGTGTCTATCGCAATAATCGTCTTCTGCTTTATCCTCACGGTATATCTTATTTATTTTACCAAATGAAGTACAATAATTTTGCTTTGAACTTAGCTAATCAGATATATTTGCTTGTGAAGGAAGGAAATCATTTCCCGCGAATTAGATTCTCTAAAGGTAACAGAGAGTAGCTCCTCCTATAATGAAAAGTTCATCATCCGAACCGATAAAATTAACTTTCCATGAATTATGTCCATTTTTCCCATGATTAAGCGAAGAGATAATAGCATTGTGCATGATCTCATCGCATTCCGCAAACTCTTTGCCCATTTGGGGCAGGATTACCACTCGACGGATAGAAGCCTGAAGGGTATTTGTCAGAGAGAAGATACCGGAGCCGAGAGCATTGCCCATGCGCTCGATAACAGAAGTTGCGTGTTCGGCTTCTTCTGGTGAGCCATGCAAAGAATCGATAATGTCTTTAATGGTCATCTCCAGTTCGAACCTGGTGTTTTCGTATGCATATGGATCGTGTTCGAGCGCTTCCATTATACTGCGGATTTTGTCCTTCCTGAAAAATATTTTTCCAGCTTTTTTTTCTTCCGCCCGCGCATAGTGAATCAACCCCCCCATGGAAACAAGTGTTTCAAGGTGATGCTCTGGATACTCCGCGTCGCAAGTCCGCATGAGAGCAAGTTCCCCCTTGGCAACCAGACGGTTGATAAGCATGGTCTGATGGAGAAGAGTCGGAAGCCCATCATGGATGTTT
>JBAYHX010000261.1:0-5010 GCA_041665965.1 Candidatus Latescibacterota bacterium | reverse complement strand
TCAAAGCATGTGAAAAATTACTTCAAACACCCATATATATCTTATGCTGATTGTTCACATATTTAATCACCGGAGCAATAGCACCATAAGTAACCGAACATATCTCAGCAGGGAGAACACCCTTCCATCTTTTTTAACAGAACTTAAGGCCGCGCGTCAATCCGGCCTTGTTCAACCAGCCAGTCTACTGCCTCACGAACCGCTTCAAGCGAGGTGTACCGTGGCCGGTAATCAAGGAGCCGTCGCGCCTTTTCGATGCTGCATGAAGGGCTGTGAGTGATGTGGTCCCAGGTGGCATCCGCATCGGCCCGGCTTGCCTGTTTTCGAAACTCCTCCCATGGAAGGAAACGAAGGGCGGGTTTCCTTCCGAACCAGGAGTATACCGCCTCTGCATATCCCCGCAGGGTCACCGCCGCAGGTGAAACTACATGAAAACTCTCCCCGATGGCAACGCTCCAGTGGGAGAGCGCTTTCATGAAAGCCTGGGCGACATCGTCCGCATGGACATGATGGATTGTCTCCATTCCCATGTTGGGCAGAGTGAGCGGTTCCCCTTTCGCTATGCTGTTAAAAACGTTGAGATTAAAATGCCCCGCAGGATTGAGAGGCGCCCAGCCGGGACCAGCGATGTGTCCGGGATGAAGGATTGTCGCCGGGAATCCCTTAAGCCGCGCCTCACGAATAAGGTATGCTTCAATTTCCGCCTTCTTAATGCCATACTCACCGAATGGCTGACGGGGGAGGTCTTCGGTCGCGGGTACGACTGTGCTGTGCCCATGCACCCATATAGTCCCGCAGAATAGAAAGTGCTGCACATTTCCGCTGAGCGCTTCCACCAGATGACGGGCGCTTTCAGGAGTAAAGCAGATCATATCGATGACAACGTCAGGCCGCAGGGATTTAATCGAACGGCCGAATGTCCCCTCCTCATCCCCGGTCACACGGTCGAGCTTCACTTGTTCGACTTCAGCCCAGACAGCACAGGAATGATATGGCTCATGGGCTCCCCTTGATACATTCACCACAGTATGGCCTGATTCTACCAGCCGCGGGATTAGCCATGTGCCGATGTGACCGTTGCCTCCAATGATTATAATTCGCATGGTATCTATCCTTTCGATGATCGATAAATGCCTCGGTAAAGATGCATGACAAGCTCTGATTTCAGAATCTGACCGCCGTGTACTGCTTACAATATACATGGTTAAGGGGTATTTTTAAAATTGTAAAAAAAACTTCTACCCGTTTAGAAATATTTTTTAATAAATTGTTATAAGGTTTGCCGTGCATCGTAATCTTCAAAGGTACAGCCGTATCTCTTTATCTTTCAATAGAAAACATTATTCATTTATACGACTTTATGCGAATAGTTTACAGTATATCGCTGACTTCAATAAAAAATACACTTGATTTAATTTGATAAAAAGTTATTTTCAATCTATTGATATAATTAATTGTTGAGCGGGAATATTATCATCAATGGTCTTAGTATGAAAAATATCGGATCATCTTTACACTGGAGAATAAACACCGTTCATTTGCAACTGTTTTTCCCATATAATTTTACTTCACTCGAACCGGGAAAAATATCAAAGGATAGTTGATGTTAAAAACGATTGATGAATTTTTAAATAATTCTCCCAAATGGGCGATATTCATAGGCGTCTTTATCTTTATTATTGCCTTGACAATTTTAAATTATTACACTCATTCTGAAGTTGCACTATCAATATTGCTCATTGTTCCAATATATATTGTGGCCTGGTATGTTGGGCCATTTTCTGCTATAATTATATCGTTGGCTGCAGCACTGTCATGGGATATAAATGATATTTCCTCCGGAAGAGCATTCTCTCATTATGTAATTCCATATTTCAATACTCTTATCAGATTTAACGTTTTTACCATTATATGTCTCTTCCTTTTGGAAATCAGAAGGCAGTTAAATCAAGTTGGATATTTAGCCGACACCGATAGTTTAACAGGTTTAGCAAACAATCGATGTTTTGATGAGAATATCAAAATGGAAGCAAAACGCAATAGCAGGAACAATCTTCCTTTCTCAATTGCATATATGGACATCGATAATTTTAAACAGATAAATGACAAAAACGGTCATGACACTGGTGATCGTGTCCTTCGAGATGTAGCCGCTACTCTTAAAACCAATTTGAGAAGTACAGATGTTGTTGCGAGAGTGGGCGGAGATGAGTTTGCTTTTCTTTTGCCAGAATCTGACTATAAAGGTTCTGAAGTTGTCTTAAATAAAATTCTCAAAAACCTTCTTGTAACGATGAATCTTAATAGATGGCCTGTGACATTCAGCATAGGTGCTATTACCTTTAAAGAAGCATTGATAGATCATAAAAATATGACAAAAGCCGTTGACAACATATTGTATGAAGTTAAGAAAAACGGGAAAAACAAAATAATTCACGAACAGTGGTAAAAGAATATTTGCTGTCCGGCGTTTAGTTATAACCCACATTCCTCTGTGTTTCGTTAATCACCGGCCAAATGAGCCGCAGGAACTTTTCCTCATTTTTATCCGATAGAATATTATCACAGATACATTTCCGGCTATCGATTACTCCTCCGGCTGTAATTCGATCTAATCCATGTTTCAGCCTGTTTCATAATTCTTTCATTTTTTCACTTTATTCATCCATTATCCTAAATCCTTGTCTCTGATACTCCATCTTTTAAAAGAAATTTAGGAATCCGTCCTTTACGGCAATTCCCCATAACGGAGAGCCGCTGAATATTAGTATAAATAAGGATATACGATACATTAACAGGATGAATAAAAATATTTTTTATCGCTTATCTATTTGACTCAGCAAACCTACTCAACCCCCCTTTCCCTCGATCCCTTTCCCCCATAAATGGGTGCAAGGGAAGTTGCGGCGCCACATACTGTTCCTGCCCCCCGCAAGGGGGGAAGGTGGCCTGAAAGGCCAGAAAGGGGTTATCTTTACTGAATATAAACACATTTAGCGGCGTCATCTCGATAAGCGAAATATTTTTTATCAGTTCAACAGTATTTAGCCCGGATAATTCATAAAAAATATTCATCACAATTATTGATTCAGAAATCCCCACTGCCTGTCGGCATCTCCCCTTGTTAAGGGGAGAATTTTGTACGAGGCTGTCTTTTTCTTTTTTTGTTCAACCCCCTTAGCAAGGGGGTCGCCGTAAAACGGCGGGGGATTTTATCCTTGAGTTTATGAATAGATCGGGCTATCGTCTAATGAGTAGGGTTGATCCACAGTTTCAAGAGACGTGGAAAAGGAGGCCTTCTTTTATTCCCTGCCGGAGAAAATGATAGCATTACCAGCGTCTAATGTATTATTATATGTATGAGTTAGTTACACACTTTTCATACTGGAAACATTAGATGAGATATATGATTCTTTAAAGGGCGTTCTTCTTGGAATGTCCGTTATTTTAGATGCATAGGAGTTTTTTTATGAAAAGACGTTCATTCATCGGCGCAGCAATCGGCGGAAGTGTACCCGGAGCCTTGGCTCTTTCTTGCTCCGGTGGACAGAGAAAGAAACCTCAGAATCAGAGAAGGAAACGGATGGGTGTGGAGGATGCAACGGAACTTCCCGCCAAGATATCGGGAATGCCCCTTGAGGACCTCAGAAAAGATTATAATAACCGCCTGTTTAATCAATATCTCCCCTTTTGGGAAAAAGGGGGAATCGATAAAGATAAGGGCGGTTTTATGTGCCTTCTTAATGATGACGGTACTGTGGCTGATAGTGAAAAATACAGCTGGTACCAGGGAAGAGGACTCTGGGTATATTCCTTTCTCTATAATAACTTCGGAAAAGACAAGCATTACCTCGATATCGCTACCAAAGCCCGCGACTTTATCGTCAAATATATGTATGCCGGTGATGGAACCTGGAACGAACGGGTAAACCGTGACGGCAGCCTGAAAGAGGGAGTCGGTAAAAATGTTTACGGCTGGCTGTTCATCGCGGCAGGTCTGCAGGAATTTTATCGGGCGACAGGGAATGATCAGGATTTCAAAATGGTGCTGGAAACCTTGTGGGCCTCGCTCCGTACCTACGACAATGCCGGATATACCGGTGTTGAAAATAACGGGGCGCTTCCTCCCGAAACCAATCTGACCGGATATAGATCTCAGGGACATTCAATGGTCATCGTCTGGATGCTTTCTCAGCTTCTGAGTCACAAAAAAAATTCCCATGTGGAGAATGAACTGGAAGATAATGTAGACTATATCATGAAATCTTTCATGAACCCCTATCTGCGGATTACCAATGAGTATCTTCTTCATGATTACAGCCGCATTCCCGGCCTGGAAGATCACATGTACACTGGACATTCGATAGAAACCCAGTGGATTGTCATGTTCGAAGCAATCCGTCAGCTGGATCATAAACTCTTCGATGAATGCAAGGAACAAATTAAACGATACCTCACCCTGAGCTGGGATTATATTTTCGGAGGATTCGGGGACGGCCACTTTTATGTTTTCGACGGCCCGGACCGTACTAAAATCAAGTGGTACGGGGTCAAATCCATGTGGAGCCATACCGAAATTCTCCTCTCGCTCATGCACATTATCGAGTACACAGGGGAACAGTGGGCGGTGGATTGGTATGAGCGGGTCAGGGCGTATTCGTTAAAAGCCTATTCCACTCCTTATGGCGTATGGCGTCAGGCGGTGGACCGCTTCGGCAATAATATACAGCGCGATGGAATCCCGACTACACGGAAAGATAATTTCCATCCGGCACGGTATATGATGCTGAATATTTTGAGCCTTGACCGCATGATCAAAAATGAGGGAAAACTGAGTTCATTCAGATAAAACTGCTTTATGATTGTGACTGTCGGATTTTCCATACTCCCTGTCTGTATAACTATAAGTATCCGGTATTCTTAGATGCATACCGGATCGGATGTATAAAATCTGTTTCGCCCTAAGGTCCGGATACATTTTACAATCAATGCGCCCTGGTGATTATAGAT
>JBAYHX010000260.1:0-5047 GCA_041665965.1 Candidatus Latescibacterota bacterium | reverse complement strand
TTTCCTTTATCCTTATTTCCGTTTCACCGAGATAATTAAGACCAGCTCACGGGGTGCGTCCTGCGGTCCGGTTTTTACCGCAGCGATTTTATCAACAATATCGAGACCCTTGGTGACCTCGCCGAAAGCAGCATATCCGGGATTGTTTTCACTATAATCCAGGGCAGGATTGTCTACATGATTGATAAAGAATTGCGAGGTTGCGCTGTTGGGATCATTTGTGCGCGCCATGGAGATAGTTCCCCGTTTATTTAAAAGTCCCTTTTTCGCCTCGTTGACTATAGGTGCATGGGCTGCCTTTTTGGAATAATTCACTGTATACCCGCCCCCCTGAATCATAAAATTGGGGATGATTCGATGAAAAATCGTGCTGTCGTAGAAAGCTTCGTCAACATAGGAGAGAAAGTTCTTTACAGTGACCGGGGCTTTTTCCGCATCAAGGGTAATTTCCATTGTTCCCATACTGGTTTCCATAACCACTACCGGATGCAAATCCACTTCTTTTTTTGTAGTGGTACTTTGAGCATAAACCAACGAAAAACCGAAGAACATAAAGATTGAAAATACTAACAAGAAACGCTCCATGAAATTAACCTTTCTTTTTTTTGATTTATTAATAAAATGAGTGATATGTTACGAGAAAATAGTATACTCAGATTGCATAAAATTGACAAGATGAAAAAGAAAAAGATAGAATATGATGACATACCCATGGCTGAAACAGGGCCTGGAATACTGCCCCAACCATTGATACACACAACAGGAAACGAAAAAGCTGATTAAGAATATTCTTTATCAGCTTTTATCATGCAAACAGCTTGAATCTCCCCCTCTTCATTACCTTGATATCATGGCCGATCCCCAAGCCTCGTAGACCGTCTGGTTCGCGGTTCGAACAATCCCGCCGGTAGGGTTGAGAACCACTTCACAGCTTTTGCCGTCGGTCATGGTAATCAACAACGCGCTCGAACGGTCGCTCTTCTTCCAGGAACCGTCGCGCCCCTGTTCTTCAACCGAAACGGGAATTATATTTTTAATCTTTGAAATTCCCTTGTTTGCTTCGAAAACAGCCAGATAGTTGGTATTCTGTGTGTTTTCCTTACGAACCAGCAGGAATTCCTTCTCTTTCGTACGGTAAGGGGCGGCCAGTGTGAATCCGTGAATTG
Source organism: Candidatus Latescibacterota bacterium (assembly GCA_041665965.1). Taxonomy (GTDB): domain Bacteria; phylum Latescibacterota; class Latescibacteria; order Latescibacterales; family Latescibacteraceae; genus JAUYCD01. The sequence continues at coordinate 3,881 of JBAYHX010000260.1, read as the reverse complement.
CGCTGGCCGGTTCGTTGTTGAGCATGGTGAGAGAAAGGTTGAAGGTTTTTTCCGTATCTTTTGGATTATACGTCCAGTCGGTTTTGATCTCACCCGAAATTTTTGCCTCTGAGAGGCTGGCAGGGATTTCATAACCATCAGCATCCCCAAGAGGCATATCCCGCTTTTCCATGTTCAGATGGATGCCGGCGAGTCCATCGCTCCTGTCCGGCACACCGTAGAAGAACCAGTCGTAGGTGTGCGGTTTGTCGGATTCCAGGCGATCCATGAGGATGAAAGCTCCGTCGATCACCGCCAGCGCCCGCCATATTTTTACCCCCGGATAGATACGGTCGTTATAAACGACAGTCGCAGGCACATCCTCCTGGTCGTTATAATAAAGCTGGGTGGAAGGATGCGGGCCGTACGAACCTTTTGTATAATCCAGCTCTCTGAGGCCGGACTGGTTATGCTTATCCACTACAATGGTGCTGTGCGAAGCGCTCATGATCTGCCATGAATGATGCCAGTCTGTGCTGCCCCAGTCAAAATGACCGCACTCGTCGGTGATAAGTGAACCGTAAGCGTAGAATTTTGGCGACAGCACCTCGAAATCCCCCCTCTGGGTAGGCCCTGCCCAGTTCATCTGGGCGATGAAAGACCCTCCTTCGGGGATGGGCCTTTTCAGCACCGTGTCGCCGGAAAACGGAAAATTGACCGATTCATCGGGGAATAAATACGGTTTGTCCCCGCTCTCCGGATGATTCACTTTCCCCAGAAAGAGATCATCGCCGCAATGATCACGGAAAAACTGGTCGGGGTAATGGAGGCCGTAGAGGGTTCCCTGATCGGGAATTTTCTGGCCGGAAAAACTCGTGGCATAGCGATAAATACCCATTGCATGACGTTTCAGCGAAAAATCGAATGCCGGTATGCCGATATTTTCAAAAGCCTGTGCGAATTCATCCACTGTACTGGCGAACGCAAAATGATACATTTGGTCATTCTCCATGGGATGGCCGTCCGCGCCGGCGGCATAACGGTTAAGTGCAGCAAGGCTGTAGGGTGAAGAGGAAGCGAAAGCAAGAAGGGTCGGATGCCCGGTGGTCAATCCCATGAACAGGGCGCACCGTGCAATATTTTCCTCGCGATGGGACATCTCCATGCGGTAATTGGCCATTTCGACGGCGCATGGGATAAGAAAATCATGCTCGAGCTTTTTGGTTTCAGCTTCAGCAAAAGCCCCGCAGCCTTTCAGCAGGTCGTACGCCATAAAAAAGTCGGCGAAATTGAACGATTCCATGTACTTGGCAAATACCGTCCGGCCGTGGTCGATAGTCCTGGTCTGTGCATCGAGGTCCATCGGTTTATAGGTAAAATATTTTTCCATATATCCGAAATAGAGATACCGTGCACGGTCGGAGAATCTCTTATCGCCGGTGAGCGCATATGCTTTCGCAAGAGGGAAAGTCGATTTGATAAGTGCTACATGGACGATATTTGTATAATCGAGTTCAAGATCGACGCCCATAAAATTCTTTGTCCGGTATTCCCCGCCCATGGGGCATTTATGTTTGCCGGGGCCTTCATGCACAAGACGGCAACGGTGTTCCGTACAGTAGTAATAGGCATTGGCGAACCCGCCAATGTCCGGAACCACCTGATTCTGTTTGAGAATTTTTTCGGCGGCGTCGATGATCTCTTCTTTCTGCTTCTTCCCCCAGTCCGTGGTTTCAGCCCAGCGACGGGCTCGGTCAAGCTTTTCACGGGTTGTATAAACTAAAGGGAGCACCTTTTTCGGGGGCTTTATCACTACCAGACGAATGAGATCGGTCGAGCGCAGGATGGAGACTTCCGATTCCGGTTTACCTTTCACCGAGAAAAACGGCTGAAAACTTTCACAGTAAAGAAGGGGCGCTGCATCAGCATGTTCTTTCGAGAGGTTTATTTTCACAGTGAAGAGAGCGGAATCACGGGGAGCGATGAATGCCTCTCGGGGTGTAATGACAGCATCAGACCATACTCTTTCCACTTCCTCGAGCCGCGAAGTCACTGTCTGAGCTTTCCCCGAGGTATTTTTTACCCAAACCGGATAGGTGTAGGAAAGTCCGTTCGTATCGGAAAAAGTATAATCGGCTTCGTTCCAGACAGCTTTGATCGAGGTTTTTACCAGTCTGATGTTTTTGATGCTGACACAGCGGTAGGGTTTCTGATCAAAACGCTCCCCGTCAATGGCGCGGAATTGAAAGGTTACCTGACCGGTTTTCACCGGATGGCTTACATTGAGAATAAATTCAGCCAGATGAAGATCGAGAAATACCGTCATCCATTTATCCCCGTACTCGGTGATGTCGATAGGACGGTATATCCAGCTCTCTCGTCCGGGAAAATCAACGTATGTCATGACTTCCGATATCCCGCCGTCCAGTTTTACATCAAATTTAAGGAGATCATAACTCAGAGGATCTTCCTTGATGGACGCTGGGATGCTGAAACGCACAAAGTCACCTTTGATAGTCTTCCAGACAATGACGCCGTCCGGAGCGACAGAAAGGGTTTCCTGCGATCCCAGTGCAGTCGGAACCGGTTTCCCTGCGGGAAGAGAGAGCTTTATTACCTCGGGCTGCTGAGAGTATCCGGCATGTACTCCATAAAAAAGGAAAAAGACGGCTAAAAAAAGCTTTGATATACGAAGCATGGGCATAAAAACCTTTCTAAATAGTTATCGGAATAAGGTAATAGTCTGGTCTGGATACATCTTCCGAAAGGAAAGGACAAAGGGCTACAATCCCCATTCTGCCCTTATTTTATCGCCACTTCCCAGGGTATCGACATCCGGGCTTTTCCTTCCGGCCCCTCAACGGTCAGATTGACCACATAGTATTGGCCGGATTTCTGGTACTGGTGAACAGGATTCTGCTCGGTGGAAGTGGCGCCGTCGCCGAATTCCCATTTCCAGCTGGTAATCTTTCCATAGGAAGTATCTTTGAAAGCAATAAGCTTTCTGTCCATATCGACGACAGTGGATGTAAAGTTTGCTTCTATCGGTTTATGGAACCTTTCTCCCAGGGGCATAAGGCGGAAGGCGACCAGATCGGACGCGTTAACGCACATATTCGTTTTATGGGAAAGATTATAAAAACCGTCATATCCGCCCTGATGGCCGTCCTGGTCGAGAATTGACCATGATATTCCTATGATTTTATTCTCATCGAGTTTGGAAACGACCGCCCGTTCGGGACCTTCGTACGGCGCATAGTCAAAAGGAGTTATCCAGAATTCAAGGACCAGCTTTCCGCTTTCTCCATGCTTGCAATTGTACTTATATACCGCATTAGCCCAGGGCAGATGCGCTACCCACGGCTGACATCCCCATACCATCGCCCATGATTTTTCCAAAGCAGGCGTGTTGATGTGATAATTCTGCGCGTGAACGCCCTGAAAACGGAAATATGCATCCGGCCATTCCAGTTTGTCTGTCCGATGGTCATTGATGAACGGCCCGCCGGAGAGATCGCCGTCAACCACAACTTCGAAAATATCATTATCGCTGCCGGGTTTATCGAATTCCCAATAATCATCATAGGCTTCATAAAGGAAATACAGCTTATCCATACCTTTCACCCAGCCGATTTTGACCGATATATCAAGGTCTTTTTTGTCATTGGGGGTGTTCTTCACCGTATCCTTGAGTTCATCTGTTCCTATGGCATACTCATCGGGAACTATCGCCCAATCGCCGGTTTCACCATCAATACATGGTATCATATTGGGGGGAAATTGAAAGATTTTAAATTCCTTGTCCGGACGTTCCAGGGCGATGGCAGGCCAGCTGAAAAAAACACACATGATAATGCCGACAAGTAACCTAAGCATTTTTCATCCTTTCATAACCGGGCGGA
>JBAYHX010000259.1:0-5068 GCA_041665965.1 Candidatus Latescibacterota bacterium | reverse complement strand
TTCTCAGAGGCCAGAATATACTTGGATACAAAAATTATGCCGATGACCTTCTGGACAGATTCATTGCGCTCGCCTGCTACAACGGTATAGACATTTTCCGTGTGTTCGACGCTCTGAACGATACAAGGAACCTGGAGTATGCGGTCAAGTCCATCAAACGTCATGGAGGCCATGTTCAGGGAACCCTCTCCTATACTATCAGCCCATATCATACTGTTGAGAATTTTGTTAAGGCCGCAAAAGAGCAGGTAGAATTGGGGATCGATACACTCTGTATAAAGGATATGGCCGGGATTCTTTCGCCGCTGTCGTCCGAACGGTTGATTTCCGCTTTGACAGAAGCTATCGATGTGCCGATTCAGATGCATTGCCACGCGTCAAGCGGCATGGCAACCTCAGCTTATGTAGAAGGGGTAAGGGCCGGCGCCGGAGCGATTGACTGCGCCATCTCGCCTGTTGCAGGATTTTCTTCCCAGCCTCCTGTTGAAACCATGGTCGCAATATTCAACGAAACTGAGTATCCCACCGGACTGGATGTAGACGCTCTTCGTCGAATCGCCCGTTTTTTTGAGGAACTTGCGCCACGGATGATGCCGGATCATGGATTCATGTCAATTATCGATCCGGATATTTTGATTCACCAGATACCCGGCGGGATGATTTCCAATCTCCGTTCTCAACTTGCACAGCAGAAAGCTTTGGACAAGCTGGATGAAGTTCTCGCGGAAGTACCGAAAGTGCGGGCGGATCTGGGATACCCTCCGCTGGTCACTCCCACAAGCCAGATAGTCGGCACCCAGGCTGTTTTGAATGTGCTCGCGGGTGAACGCTATAAAATCCTTCCCAACGAAATTCGCAATTATGTGAGAGGTTTGTACGGAAGGTCCCCGGCTCCCATAAATCCGGATATTACCAAATTGATATTGGGAAATGAAAAACCAATCACCCACCGTCCGGCTGATGATATAGAACCCATGCTCCCGAAAGCAATCGAGCATCTTGATTCCAATCTCATCAAACATGAAGAGGATATCATTTCCTACTGTCTTTTCCCGGAACAGGCTCTCGAGTATTTCCGCTGGAGACAACTGCCGCCGGATGAGCGTCCTGCTCCGCCTGCCGATCTCGAACTGAAATCAAGAGCAAGTGCAACGCAGACCGTTCCGGGAGCGCCTGAAACAGTTGACAAGGATACTTCGTCTGCCCCCGGCTCTTTTCTCGGGCGTCAGGATTACAAGGGAATCAATGAGATACTGACCAGAGTGAATGAGCTGAATATTTCCGAACTGGTTATTCGAAAAGGCGATTCTGTCATTTCTCTTCACTCTTCCGGCAATATACAGTCAACAAGGAAAAGCGCCGGAAATATTCCCGATTCGATGTCATTTTCGAAAGAGACTGCTTCCGAAGAACTTTTATCGGCTGATGCTGCTCCCGCTCAAGTGATTGATGAGATTCCTTCTCAATCCACCATCAATTCTCCCCTGGTGGGCAAATTCTATACTACACCGTCACCCGGAAAGCCTGCATTTGTCACTATTGGAGATGAAGTAAAAATCGGGGATACGGTCTGCATTGTCGAGGCGATGAAACTTATCAATGAAATCAAGGCGTCGAAAAACTGCAAGATTTTGAAATTGCTTGTTACCGACGGCGAAAATGTTGATAAGGGCCAGCCGCTGTTTATCGTCGAGGAATTGTAGCAGGATATCAGTCCGTATCTGACTATTATCATACAATCATCGTTTTGGGCAGTTTGTATATACCTATATAAACTGCCCTTTTTTATTCTTGGTTTGATTTTTTATTTACCTTTCTTCGCCAGACCGTCAATACGTTTTTCCACCTTATCAAGAGGCGGAAGATCATTTTCCGGCTTATCAAGGTAAAAGTATGCGCAGCTCGACCAGTCGTCACTCCGTTCGAAAAGCCCATACTCGTTGCGTTCGAATGGATCGGTCAGGTTCTCTTTAACCGGAGCGCGGAAATCCACCGGATTCATCTCCGGGCCTGCGGCATAGATCGTTCTATCGGCTTTAAGGAACTGTTCACGGCTCCCCGGTCCCCAGCAGCCGATCTGCTGGATGGTAACTTTTATGTCCCTGGTGAAATAAATCGGGCAATCAACATGATACCGGTAGAAACAGTATTGTCCTTCTGCGCTGTCGTTTATCGTGCAGCCCTGGTTAAGATGACACTGTGTGCCGAATCCCCATCCTGAACCGACATAATCCTCTGTTCCCGTTCCGGCGAGAGTAGGATAAATCTCGTCGCCGTCAAGGTAAATTTTAGCCTCTCCCTCGCCCCACCAGTGATTCAAATACTCTTTGTTATTGGGAATCACACCAATATTGACTCCGAGAAATCTTCCCTTTCCGGAGATATGAGGCAGTATTTCATAATCTTTTTTCAAAGTCGTTGGATTTTCCCGTCGATAGCAGGCATGAAAATAGAGCACATCCTTCCCGTGATTATCTCCTATGGTATATTCTATAGTATAATATATTTGACGAAGATCGACTCCGCTCTCATTTGTCAGAACTATCTTCATGCCCTTACGGAACGGCATGGGAATTATACAATTAAAACTTGTGCCTCCGGGGCTTGAAAAAAACACCGATTCGAACGCAGCCATCCTCCCCAGTCCGATCCCAAAAAAATCCCCCACCGGAACGCTGACCGCAGGTTTTTTTGCTCCATCCCACCAGAAATCAAGACGCATTCCCCGAAGCACCTCGGGAGAACGGTTTTCAAAGGTCATCCAGATACGGTACACTGTTCCGCTGGTTCCCGATACTTCGGCGAGTGTTTTCGACTGCCCCGCTTTCAAGGGAAAATAGGGAGACCCTTTTCTCCCCGCATTCATGACACCCGCTTTTCCTTTTTCACCTTTCCAGTTCTCGGGGCTTGCCCAGCGGGTTTCTACCTTCTTCGGCATGATATAAAGCGGTTTGTCGCCGATGAAGAGATCGTCGAATGCCGCTGCGCCGGAAGGAATAATTCCCGCTGCCACCAGAAAGACCATTACCGGAACTTTCCAAAAGTAACGATACCAATTATTCATAGTACCTCCAATAAGCTGCAAAAACGATATTGTGGATTAGAGCTGTCAAATACCCTGGAATTCTTGCTCTGTATTTATCCTGTTGGAAATCTTTGATTTATTCTCTCACAAAGCGGAGCGCATCTTTCTGCAAGTTCGCATAGTCAATAAAGAATGGAAATAATTTTGGACATGATTTACAAGATTTACAAGATTATATCTTTTCTTTTTAATTTCTTAGGGTAAAATTCCCCGCCGCTTGCGGCGAAAGATCCCCCTGCCTGGCATCCCCCTTTATTGCACCCCACTCTTACTGCGTAGGAGCGGGGACCCCGCAAGGGGGTAACCGACAGCAGCGTCAGAGGAAAAGTAGTTCTCTTTTATCCCTCTTAACAAGGGGGATGTCACCAAAGGTGACAGGGGGATTATCTTTGGATACCTCGCAGCTCTGCTGCGGGGTAGTTCATTTCTATCATGTCAATCCTGTTAATCCTGTCTAAATATTTTTTTCTTTACGAACTTTGTGAGAAATAACATTTCAAAGGTTCCTGCTATACTATCCGATATATGTCACAAATTTTCAGCGGCATTGCTTTGAAAATCAGCCACCCCCCTGAGTAGGTAAAATCAACCTTCTTCCCGTCAGGGATGAGAGTTACGACGGAAGGACGATTGTCGAGCCGCATTTTAATCCGTATATCCTGCACCAGGTTAAAATCCTGAACCTGCGGAGTGCCCGTGTCACGCTTGTCTCCGGCATAATTGATGAGATGGACGAAATGTTCTTTCCCATTTTTATGGTTATAGAACATCTCTACATTGACAGGCGCATTTTCCAGTACAATCAGCCGTGAATCGGCCGGATACACCTGTTCCATCATCCAGTCGGCGAGTTTACGCATGTTGGGGGTCGCTTTTTCATAATATCCCCCAAAAAGATCGGCGGCGCAGTAGAGCACCTTTCCCTTGCCATAGGTATTGACGGTCACTCCCGGACCTTCCGGCGATTCATCCGGGGGACCGCCTTTCGTTCCCTTATACGGCGGAACCAGATCAAGGAGTTTCTGCGCGGTTGTCAACGCCACTTTCGTATAGGAACCCCCCGCTTCCACATCCATAACAGGCAGTCCGAATTTCTTCAGTCCAGAAGGAACACGCAGGTAACAGTTGGAGACATCGCCTTCTCCGGCGAATCTCACACCGAATACATCGGACAGGGCGAATTCGGCGAGCTTTCCGTTTTTCGTATCCCGTGTCCCTGTCGCATGAGTAGCTATGAGTGAACCGCCGTTTTTCACAAACTCACGAATTTTTTGCGCTTCCGGATCGCTCAGGATACACTGGTCGGAGAGAATAAGCACACGATAATCCTGCAGGGTATCGATGCAAACCTGACTGTTGATTGTACCCATCTGTGTATGAAGTTCGATCAGGGCTTTGTGCGCTCCGGTGACCGAATAATACGCTTTGGTGAATACCCATTCCGGATGAGGTTTCATGGGCGCTTTCGACCAGACTGTGTCCGCGGAGTGCAGCACTGCCGCTTCTTTTACCGGGGCTGAACCACTGAGAATCGGCTCCAGTATTTTATAACGACGGTTTACCGCTCCGAACGCCTCGTACACCGGCAGGTCGGGATTCCCGGATGGATAAGGGATATCGGAAAGGTAATTTCCCCCGCAGGCGGCGAGAAGAATGGCGCATTCGTGCTGGAACGCTTCCGGCTCGCGAAGAGCATAGTCGCCCCAGTTGTTGCCGCGGGTGTTCATACAGCTGAACGGCACATCGGGCAGGGTGTTCAGATACCGTGACTCGATTGAGAAGTTCAGGGAATAGTTTCCTACCTGGGGAGTCGGTGTGTCCCAGGTGATATGCGGCATGTAGAGGGGCGGGGTCACCGGATAGGCCGCCATCCAGGTAAAATTGAATATGAAAGCAATGTCCGGTTTGACTGATGAAAGCTCAAGGTAGATTTTTTCCATGAGCGCCTCCATGTGACGGTTCGCCCATTTCCTGTATACGAAT
>JBAYHX010000258.1:0-5078 GCA_041665965.1 Candidatus Latescibacterota bacterium | reverse complement strand
TGAGAAGCGAGATCGCCTTGAATGCTCCAGGATACCAGTAGGTCATGATGCATGTTACAAGGATAACATCAGGCGCCTGTACTTTGTTGATCTGCTGTCTAAACACATCCACGGGGATGCCGTAACGGCAGTAATACCGTGGAATATGAGCATAGCAGTCAGGCTTGGAAATGATTTCACGGTGGAATTTGCCTGTCCCATAAGGACGTTTTTCTCCGCCGATGTAACCATTTTCTCCCTGAAAACGGTTCATACAGTCCACGAGGCTCACACTGTGGCCCCGCGCTTTGAGAAAAGCCCCCACAGCAAGCAGTCCAAGCGGTTTTGCCCAGAGGTCATAGGCCGCAAAATCGATTATCCAGGGATTTACGAGAAGGATATGCATAAAAATAGAATACAGAAGTTGAAATGAAGAAGCCAGAAATATTTATAATAAAGTTAGCAACGTAACTGTCATAAATAATCCTTGTTTCATTTTTACAAATATAATAATTTGAAACTGTTTATTAAGTTAATCTACAGAGCAGAAAGGATAAGGTATAGTGCAATACGATTATATCGCGGTCATCGTGTATACAACCGGGGCTGTCGGCTGGATTTTCTTATGGCATTACCTTGTCGGATTTCGCCTTATGAATAGGATGCGCCTGCTCCACTTGGCATTCTGGGGCGGGTTGTTCGTGTTTTTCGTAAATATCCTGCTCGGCTTTTTGGCAAAAGTACCGGAGTATGATATCGAATTGCAGCTTTATTCATACGTGGAAAGAAACGCCACAACTGTTGCCGGTCTTTCGCTTGCCATCGCTGTCTTTATTGTCTTCAGCATCAGCAGCAATAATATCGATAAAGGTAAACCGCTCATCAAATTATTCCTGTGGCTCATACTGTGGGCGTTCCTGTTATCCGTTCTTGGGTGCCTTACACTGTACTGGATGCCCTCCTCAAAGTATTGGCTGACCGCTCTGAGACACATCAAGTCGGTTCCATTCTTCTATTCGCTTTTCATCCTGGCGGCGGGCATCATTGTGTTTATGTACGAGATCGGTTATAGCCGCAGCATGAACAATGAAATTGAAGAAGAGTTGAAAAACAGTGGTCATTGATGAACCGTTAAATATTTTTTTTAAAATACTTGTAAAGAGAAGTAAGTAAGAAATCTACCTGCTTGAAAAGTGCGTTCTTTACTCATCATCCTTCGGCTTATTCTTTTTCACCAGCGCAGCTCGGGTGATCGCCGTTTTGCCGAATTTATCACGGAGCTTTGCGATTACTTCCTCGACCTTTTCTTTCCGTTCGACTTTTCCCTCATCGAAAAGCGAAATCTGGCTTTCAGATTCAAATTCTGAAACCGATACGCCAACCAGGCGCACTTTCCGTCCATGAAGATTTTCTTTTCGAAACAGGGAACGAACTTCTCCATAGATGTCCTCTCCGGTCATAACTGTTTTACCGAGAGTAAGTGAGCGGGTTACTGTGTTGAACGTCTCGTCGCGGAGTTTGAGGGTCACTGTTCTGCCGCGAAAGCCTTTGCGGTAAAGCCGGCTTGCTACTTTGTCGGAGAGAGCGAGGAGCGTGCGTTCAACCTCTGCCATATCTCCGGTGTCGGTATCGAACGTATATTCGGCGCCAACCTGTTTAGGGTCTGAGTCCGGTGTAACCGTGCGTTCGTCTTTTCCCCATGAAAGATTATAGAGATGAAGTCCCTGCTGGCCCAGAATCCTCTCCATTTGTTCGGGCGGATAGTTCCGTATATCGCCAATGGTAAGCAGCCCTAATTTTTCAAGTTTCTGCCAGGTTACCTTGCCAACGCCCCATAATTTACGGGCGTCGAGCGGTTTGAGAAAATCAAGCATCTCCTCTTCGTATACTACCACAAAACCGTTGGGTTTTTCAAGATCGGAGGCAATTTTTGCCACAAATTTTGACGGGGCTATTCCAACCGAGGCCACAAGACCTGTTTCAATGAGGATGCGTTGTTTTATTTCCTTTCCAATATCGACACTTGACCCGAAAAGGAGGTGAGAACCTGAAATATCGAGAAAAGCCTCATCAAGACTCAATGATTCAACAAGCGGGGTATAGTGATGGAATATTTCATGGATTTTTTTGGATTCCTCGACATAACGGTAACCCCTTGGCAAAAGGAAGATTCCCCCGGGACAGCGTTTATAAGCCTGGCTTACCGGCATTGCGGAATGGATGCCAAACTTTCTTGCCTCGTACGAGCAGGCGGCTACAACTCCCCGTGTGCCGGGAAGAGCGCCGACGATAACCGGTTTACCGGCAATGTCCGGATTATCCTTTATCTCTACCGCTGCAAAAAAACAGTCCATATCTACATGAATGATATCGGGCATGTAATAATATTATCTCCTTTAGCGCAGGTCCAATTGTGTAATTCATTATTAACTTTATCGCTTATCGGGATTAAATAACATATTTTAACTCACCCCTTGATCCCCCTCTCTTGAAAAGAGAGGGGAAGACCCATATCTGCATGAAAGAGAATTGATTATAAAATATAACAGGGGTTTCCCCTCGCCCGTTTACGGGAGAGGGGACATGGGGTGAGGGCGTCTTTATCTGCTCATTTTTTAACCTTTACTGCGTCAAATAGATAAGCGAATTAACTTTTAAAAGAAAAATTATAAAAATAGAAAACATCCATGAATTGCTGGAACAAAAAGAAATGAATGTTTTTTCGTTCTTTTCCCAAAAAATACACCAATTTTGCTGTGGAGTTATATATATTTTCGTTTGGCGAAAAACGATAAGGAAATTTCACTCTCATCTTCATCACATGTTTTTCATAAACAAAAAAACATAAGGAGGTTTGCATGAAACGTCTGCTGATGGTCACTGCGGCTATGCTCGTCCTGCCCTTTGTTTCTGGATACAGCCAGGACAAAGCGCCATCGTATTTCGAGCTGGATGATTACAATCACCGCTATCCGGCTTCCGATACGAATATCGATTTATACCTTCAAAACTGGAAGAATTCCCCTGTGTTTTCAGGTTCTGTGATGCATGGCGGATGGATCGAGCGCCCGTACCTTACTCCCGGAGACCCGGTGAATCCTCCACGGCCTGGCGCGGTTTTGAAATACATCAAAGCATACAATCACGGCTCACTCGATCCTGCAACATACACACAGAAAACAAAACATGATAAAGAGCAGGTTTTTTTCTACATAACCGAAGGTGTCGGAAGGGTAGAGGCTGGCGGAAAGAAAGCTGATCTTTCGGAAGGCACTGGAGTATTCATTCCCGCCGGGCTCACCTACCAGTTCTTTAATACCTGCACTGAAAAATCACTTCAGGCTATTATTGTGGTAGAAGAGATCGCCGATGGTTTCCAGCCTTTGAAAGAAATGAAAACCGGTTCCTACAAAGATCACGTTCAGGGAGCAGGAATGCATTGGGCGCATATCGGGCGCGGTATCGTTGACGGGATTAAATTCTACAATCCGATGGGTATCGCAGTAGTAAGTGTCGCTGCCTGGGATATGGCTCAGCCGCATATGCATGGCCCAGGGTGTGAAGAGATATGGTGCCAGCTCAAAGGTACAAGCCTCCTTCTTTTCGGCAACCAGCTGAGAAAACAGGAGCCCGGTATGGCGTTCCTCATTCCTCCTACATTCAAAATCCCTCATTCCTCCATCAACGGAACTGACGAACCCATGCAGTGGCTTTACCTGGGGAACCGTCACGATCCCGAAAAAGAACGGTCGATGGAAGGCCACAATCCGGGATGGAAGGAAAATATCTATAAAAAATATGATGAAAAGTATTGATATACTATCTGAGAGGTAATCTCCCGCAAAGTTCGCGAAATTGATCTATCCTTTGCGAACTTTGCAGGATAATTTTTTAAAATCACGGTATCATGAGAAAGTCCCCATTATCGGTATGGATGCAGAAGACATCATAAGGATTCTCGGTCTCGAACCTCTCACGGTCGAGGGCGGATATTTCCGTGAAACCTACCGCAGCAGGGGAAAAATCCCTCAGCATGATCTGCCCCCGGTCTATCGGGGAGACAGGCATTTCGGTACGGTCATCTATTATCTCGTCACAAAAGACACCTTTTCATTCCTCCATCGCCTTCCCTCGGATGAGATTTTTCATTTTTACCTCGGCGATCCGGTTATAATGCTTCAACTCTCCCCTGACGGGGAAGGAAAGAAAATGCTCCTGGGAAATGATATCGAGCGGGGTCAAAACCTGCAGGTTGTGGTTCCCGGAGGCGTATGGCAGGGGCTCTGCCTCGACGAGGGAGGAACATTCGCCCTGATGGGCACAACTGTGGTTCCGGGTTTCGATTATGAGGATTTTGAACTAGGGGACAGGGAGAAGCTTATAATACTCTACCCTTCATATTCCGAATTGATCGAACGCCTGACAAGATAAAAATAACGGCCGCCTCTTTTGATCGTGTGAGAGCGGCCGTTTTCTTTTATTTGAACCAGAAGCGAACCCCTAAAGCCGCGCTTCCATCAAGTTCGGTATCGGGGGCGAGATTCATGATTGGAGCAACTTCAAGGAACAGGTCGAACGGCGCAGTCGGAAAGAAATATGACATACCGACAACAAACCTCATTCCGAATTCATCCTGATTATCAAGACGTAACCGTGCGCCTATGCCGTAGTAGAGAGGCAGTTCTCCGCGAGTGACATCGAAAGTGCGTTTCAAAATATCGAAATTGTGAAATACAAAATCTCCCTGAATCTGAAAATGAATGTGTTCGCTAAACGACCATGCGGCAGATGCATCGACAGCGGTATTTCCGGACATCCAGTATTTTCCATTAATACCGGTCGGTTCCCCAACAATAATGCCCAATCCCATTCCGCTTTTCTGACTCCACCCAGCGCCAACTGACATAATAACAAATAATCCGGAAAAAATGAACAACGTAAGAAATCTTTTCATCTTCAACTCACTGACTCCTTTGAATTGTCTGAACCGGTTATATAAGAATGATAGATAGGTCAAAAGATATTACGCTAATCGACATTAAACAGCACGTTTTAACTCACCCCCTGATCCTCTCTCTTGAAAAGAGAGGGGAAGACCC
>JBAYHX010000257.1:0-5081 GCA_041665965.1 Candidatus Latescibacterota bacterium | reverse complement strand
CAGGCTTATGCCTGCGAACGCGACAAGCTCTACCTTATCGGGACTGCCGAAGTGCCGGTTACCTCTTACCACTATGATGAAATTCTCGAGGAGAAAGACCTGCCGCTTCACTACTGCGGTATTTCACCCTGTTACCGCCGTGAGGCGGGAACCTACGGCAAGGATACGCGCGGGCTCTACCGGATACACCAGTTCCAGAAAATCGAACAGGTGATTGTCTGCAAAGCGGACCCGGATGTTTCCGCCGGGGAGCATGAGTTCATCACCAAGAACTCGGAAGATCTGGTAAAAGCGCTCGGGCTTCCTTACCGCGTGGTCCTCGTCTGCACCGGAGACCTCGGGCAGCCGCAGAAACGGAAATACGACATCGAATGCTGGATGCCCTCACGAAGCGGGTATGGCGAAACCCACTCATCGAGCAAGTTTTTCGATTTTCAGGCGCGGCGGCTCAAATTACGGTACCGTGACGCAGAGGGGAATGTCAAGTTCTGCCACACGCTCAACAATACCTTTGTGGCAACTCCGCGAATCCTTATTTCAGTTCTGGAATGCAACCAGCAGAAGGATCATTCTGTAGTGGTGCCGGAGGTTCTCCGTCCGTACATGGGCGGAATAGAAATTATCGAGCCGAAAAAGTAAATGAGATGTTTTCTCATCATCAACAAAGGACTCTTCGACAGGCTCAGAGTCCGATAAACTCTGAGGCCGACAGGCTCAGAATCTGTAGAATCAAATCTGTAAGCTCAGAATCTTTTAATTATAATCTGTAGACTCTAATCTGCATATCCGGAATACAAAGACTCAAATCTGTATTTTCAGAGTATGCAGACCGGGCACTAAGCTTGTCCGGGCACTGAGCTTGTCGAAGTGCGCGTGTCATAATAAGGAACCAACTATGCACTTTACAAAAATGCAAGCCCTTGGAAATGATTTCGTCGTCATCGACCTTTTCAAGGAATCCCTCCCGAATCCGCTTGAGGTCGCCGAAAAAATGTGCGACCGTCATTTCGGGATCGGCGCGGACGGCCTGATTCTGGTCGGCCCGGCAGAAGACGCAGATTTTTCCATGAGGGTTATCAACAGCGACGGCAGCGAGGCCGAAATGTGCGGCAACGGGATCAGATGCCTTGCCCGCTATGTGGTGGAATCCGGCCTGACCGCAAAAACGGAATTTGTCACCCGGAGCCTTCGCGGCCTTCACACTCAGGTTGTCAGTCTCGACGGGCGGAAATTTATGGATGTGACTACCTCCATGGGGCGTCCGATCCTTCAGCGGAACCTTATCCCCATGATCGGCGATAACTCCGAAAAGGTGGTCAACGAAATGCTGCCGGTAGACGGACATGAGTACCGGATTACCCTGGTGAATGTCGGCAACCCACACTGTGTGGTATATGTTGACGATGTGAACAAGGTGAACCTTGATGTTCTCGGGCCGAAATTCGAAAACCACCCGCTCTTTCCAAAAAGGATTAATACCGAATTCGTCCAGGTGCTCGATAAAAATAATGTACGTATGCGTGTCTGGGAGCGCGGCTGCGGCGAAACGCTCGCCTGCGGAACCGGAGCGACCGCTTCGGTAGTAGCGTCGATTCTTAACGGCAAAACCTTCGATACGGTCATGGTTCACCTGGGGTATGGCGACCTGATTATCGAATGGCGGGATCATGGAGAGCTGTTCATGACCGGAAGCGCGCAGACAGCTTTTACCGGGGAATACCGGTTATAATGCATCCGCAAGGTCTTTCGGGCGTATAATACGTATAAATTCTTTATAAATGATACGATAAGCAGTTTCACTTTTTTTAACAGAAATCAAAAATCAGAAAAATCCATAGGAAGGAATTGATCATGGAAGAAGAAGTCAAAAAAGTCCTTGAGAAAGTACGGCCCTCGCTTCAGGCAGACGGCGGCGATGTTGAGTTTGTCAGCATGGTAGACGGAGTTGTTAATGTCCGGCTGAAAGGCGCCTGCGGAGGATGCCCCATGGCCACCATGACTCTCAAACGCGGTATCGAAGTTGCTGTAAAGAATGAGGTTCCCGGTGTCAAGAGTGTCGAAGCGGTCAAGTGAGTAAACCATGTCAGCTTCAGGAAAAAAGAAAGAAGAGTATAACCAAAACTGGGAATCAGAAATAGCGGCCTATGACGCCGAATGTAACGCCCGTGAAGCCGAATTTAGAAATCAACATATAGTCTTCGAAGGTTCTTCCGGCGTTTCCGATCTGACTGAGGAGGAGAACGAGGTGTTCACGCTCATGCTCAGGGGAACTTCCTGCTCGGAAATCGCTGAACAGTTCGGAGTTGAAGAAGAGCTTATTTCCGGATTGGCGGAAATCATCCGCGCGAAATTATCTCTTTCCGATACCTGAACTTATTCTCGAGACTGATTTACAAACCGCTGCAATGATTGACACACGGGTGTTGCATCAGAGTATAGTTGCAGCGGTTCTTTTATTTATAAAGGTTTTAAAAAAATGTTGTAAATGTTCGTTGACACTGGACACGGTACGTTTTGTTATTTATATTTATTGTATATTGTGTGAGAGCATTATAACAAATAAATCCTATTATATTTATCTTCCATAAAGAACTTTGTGAGCCTGATCTATTCATAAACTCTAGGATAAAATCCCCCCGCCGTTTCACGGCGACCCCCTTGCTAAGAGGGTTGAACAAAGAAGAAAGACAGCTTTGTACATAATTCTCCCCTTAATAAGGGGAGATGCCGACAGGCAGTGGGGATTTCTGACTCAATGATTGTGATGAATATTTTTTATGAATTATCAGGGTGAGATGACTTTTTTATAAAATGTCACTTA
Organism: Candidatus Latescibacterota bacterium; assembly: GCA_041665965.1. Taxonomy (GTDB): domain Bacteria; phylum Latescibacterota; class Latescibacteria; order Latescibacterales; family Latescibacteraceae; genus JAUYCD01. The sequence goes on along the minus strand of JBAYHX010000257.1, from coordinate 2,260 downwards.
TCAATACGTTCTGTTCTGACTCAGGATTGGCTTGATCCGATTAGTCTGGTATCTCTCAGGTTTCCACCATAACTATCAGCAAAGGAAAATACCATTACAAAAAAACTTCTTCTCATACTGCCAAGAAATGAGCGTGGATTCTGGGGAAAAGTTACAAAAGGGAAAACAGGATTTGTCCGTTTGAGCCTGCCCACTCTGGCTGCTCTTACACCTCCTGATTGGGAAGTGGAAATCCATGACACACGTGTCAGCCCGGTTGATTACAACCGCCCCTGCGATCTTGTGGGAATAACTGCGTTTACTGCAGAAATCCCGAGCGCGTATTCCATCGCCGATGAATTTCGAAAAAGAGGAGTTCCGGTGGTAATGGGAGGTGTGCATGTAAGCGCTCTTCCGGAAGAAGCGCTTGCTCACGCCGATGCTGTGGTAATAGGCGAGGCTGAAGAGGTTTGGGAGGGACTCCTTCGCGATGCGGCGGCAGGGAATCTACGACGGATGTATAAGGGAGAAAAGCTCTGTGAAATGAAAGGCATGAAAATTCCCCGACGCGACCTTATCGACCGTTCCATGTATGTTGCCGGATTTCATACGATTCAGGCCACACGGGGATGTCCGCATGATTGCGAATACTGCGCTGTCACCGGAGTATTCGGCCGTAAATTCCGCATGCGTCCGGTTGCGGAAGTTATCGACGAGATACGGAAATTCGATACAAGAGATTTCATATTTGTAGATGACAACATCTGCGGAAATTCAGATTACGCCAAAGAGCTTTTTACTGCTCTCATACCCCTGAAAAAAACATGGGGAGGCCAGACATCAATCACTTTTTCCCGTGACGATGAACTGCTCGATCTCTATGCAAGAAGCGGGGGAAAGTATGCTTTCATAGGGTTCGAAACGATTTCCCAGGAAAGTCTGGCTTCGATCAACAAGCAATGGAATCACGCCGACGCGTATGGCGATGCAATCAAAAAGATCCATCGCGCAGGGATCAATATTCTCGGAAGTTTCATTTTCGGGCTTGATACCGATGACACCTCGGTATTCGACAATACGCTGGATTTTATTATGGAGCACCGGATCGACGCTGTGGCTTTCAATGTTCTCACCCCTTTACCGGGCACACGGCTGTATCAGAAACTTGAAAGCGAAGGACGCATCTTCGACCGTGACTGGGCAAAGTACCATATCTGCGAGGTTGTTTTCCAGCCAAAAAAAATGACTCCCCAGGAGCTTCAAACGGGTTTTTACCGTACCTTCCGAAAAGCATATTCCATGGGGAATATGCTGAAACGTGTGCTCCGCAGCCCACGAGGCCTTCCCTACCGTATTGCCGTGAATTACAGCTACCATAAAAAAGCGATGCGTATGCCGAAAGAATAAAAGAAAAGGCACAAAAAGGATAAAGACACAGAGGCACAAAGGGGAAAGACAGTGACAAAGAGACAAAGTGACAGAGTATGATTGATGTAAGACCTCACTCTCCCTGCGTGTACCCTCTCCTAATTAGGAGAGGGCTGGGGTGAGGGAAAATTCCAACAGATCACGCAACTTCCAAAGGTATTATTCGTTCGATCTGCTTTTTGATATCACGGGAAGCTTTCCAAAGATCGACAGCTTGCTGGGCATTCAACCAGAACTGCGGGCTGTTCCCGAAAAAACGGGATAATCGCAACGCCATTTCCGGACTCAGCGAGCGCCTCCCCCGAATAAGCTCATTTACTGTCTGCCGTGAGACTCCAATCGCATTCGCAAAACCGGCAACCGTCAATCCATAATCCGGAAAAAAATCTTCCCAAAGAATTTCACCCGGATGAGTAGGGCATATTTCCCTTTTCCCACTATTTGCAATACTCATCATTCATACTCCTAATGGTAATCGGTAAGTTCAACATCAAATGCGTCACCCTCGATAAATCTAAAACAAATCCGCCATTGGTCATTTACTGAAATGGAAAACTGGGGCCTTTCATTATGGTAATCTATTTGCTTTCTAAAGAGGGTCATCCCTTAAAATGACACGTGTCGCCACGATTTCACCAGTAGGTTTTACATCTATCGGATTTGGAGCGAAACTTACACGAAGACAAGCCACTTCCTGAAATCTCATTGCGATTAGGATTGAAGCAAGAACATGTGGCTTTGGTCCCATTGGAACAAGGGTTATTTCACCATCTGGACGATGGGGTGCAATAGTCTCCGCAAGATGACGGTAGCATACTTCTATACTTGCAAGAGGCAATTCAAGGACATCTTT
>JBAYHX010000256.1:0-5186 GCA_041665965.1 Candidatus Latescibacterota bacterium | reverse complement strand
TTTCGCCTCGATGGATTTGAGGAACTGCTTTTCCAGCGGCATGAGACGGAACGCGCACAGATAGGAGGCATCGGAAACCATACGGTTGGTGTCCGAGAGAGTGCAGAAATGGTCCACCCTGTCGCTGCCGTCGAAATCGAGCACCGACCATGCAAGCCCAATGATATGGTTCTCTTCGAGTTTGGACTCCACCGCCCCCTTTGGCCCCTCGAAAGGCGCGTAATCGAAAGGTGTGACCCAGAATTCGAAGATGATCTTTCCGCTCTCGCCCTGTTTGACCGTGTACGAGTAAGCGGCATTCGCCCAGGGGAGATACTTTATCCATGGCTGGCAGCCCCATACCAGGCACCAGTCGTTATTCACCGGGGGGACGAAAATATGGTAGTTCTGGGCGGAGACGCCGCTGAAGGATATCTGGTTTTCCACCGGGTCATTGATCTGCGGGTTGGTGATGAATTGTTCGCCGGATAGATCGCCGTCCACCGCAATCTCGAAGATATCGTTGGAATACCCGCCCGCAGAGAAACGCATATCCCAGAAGTTGTCATAAGCTTCATAGAGGAAATAGAGCCGGTTCAGTCCTTTCACCCATCCCACTTTAACCTTGATGTCAAGGTTTTTGGGGTCGACTTTAGCATTGTGATTCGTGGTTTCGATGAGTTGGTCGGTGCCCACCGCGTAGCTGCCCGGCACAATAGCCCAATCGTCGGTTTTGCCGTCAATGCAGGGGATTTTGTCAGCGGGAAATTGGAAAATCTTGTACTCGATCCCAGGCTTGGAGAGGCAGAAGGCGCTCCCAACCGAGAGAGCCGCCGCGAGCAGAACGGGGATGCATACTTTCAAAGCCATTTTTAATCTCCTTCTTCTTTAGTATGTGATTATACTATCCTCCTCAATAGCGTAGTATATATTTTGAAGGATATGATATATACAATGCAGGGTACAGATTTATTGCCAACCTCTCAATTTCTACAACCAATAAAAAACGACGACCTTAGAGAGTTTAACGGCCTTTAAATCAGAACCATGTTTTCTGCAGATTAAAGGTTGGATGACAGATCACACAGGTGACTCCTGTTCCAACCATCATTCTTGTCAATTTTCCCGTAGTACTTCCCCCGTGCACCGTGTGGCATCCGAAACAGGCTTTCCCTGATGCGAGGTAATTAACCGGCTGGAAAACCCCCATGGTTATGATGGCTTCCTTGTGGCATTTAAAACAGGAATTGGCACGATTAGATTGCAGCATGTCAGGTTTCCCGCCGTGTATACGGTGGCACTGGAGACAGTCGAGTTGGAATTCTTTCATCTCAAACCCGACACTCATGAACAACCCATGCCGGTCACGTGGATTGATTGCCCTATGCCCGACAATTTGTGGATTGAAATGACATTTTCCACAAATGAGATTTTTATCCGACCGATTCAGTAAGGAGATCAGGGTAGGTTTAACCGCGTCCGGATTCTCGATGTGACGGTATGCATCCTCATGGCAGGCGACGCACCCCTTTGGCAGTTCGGGGACAGCGGTAATCCGGGGTGAGGTTGCATGAACTGTTTTCTGCCAAGACTCGTATTCAGCCGGATGACAATGGCCGCATTGGGCAGGATCATGGCCATTTTGTGCTGGTACTTGTACAATCTCCGGAATCACCCAGGTACGGGAACATCCCATTATAACTACAAGCATCAAGCAAAAAAACAATATCAGTTTTCGTGGAAAATCCACTGTATACATAGTAAAAATCATTCTGAGGCAATAATTCAATTCAGTGCAAAACTCTTTACTGCAACATTGCTTTCCATGATATAAAAGTCAAGAAAAAACAGCCTCAAATCTTTATGTTTGTAACTATATGCAAATTTTCTAACTTACATTGCTAATATCAAAAATTAGTTATCCACAGGAAAACCAACGAAAAAAACAATTTCACATTCCCATCTTAATCTTTATTATTTTTGATTCTGGCAAACAATCCATGTTTCAAATAAGAATATTCAAGATTCTCCAAATGCATTTTCTCTCGTTGAATTATTGATGCTTTTAATTCCCTTTGAAGATCACTAATATTAACATCATATGGGCAATTTAATCTTGAATCTCCCTAAGCTTGCGTCGGGGCGGGGGAAAATAGGAATTTTGTGGTTTATCTGAAAAATTTCTTTCTCAATGCGGATAATCACAGGTATGAAAAAACTTGTATTCGAGCTGACCATGGATATATTTGCATGGAAGGAATCAGTGAAATTTACCATGATGAACAAAGGTTTGATATCACGAATGGATGGAGTATTTTGAATTTGACAACAAATGTTGCGCCGCATTCCTGATTCCGGCTGATTCTTCACGTATAATCCGCTTTTTTCGGAGGGTTGCATGAAAAGGCTGACTCCTATAATGACACAAAGACTGAGGGGAGATCAAATGCAATCATATTCACTTTCCGCCGTTTCATTTATGGTTCCTTTTCCCCTGAAGCACGTAAAGGACACAAAGGGGACTGGCTGTTAACAACAGATGAAACGCTGGATGAGGGGAACGCGATTCGCAAGTGAAAGGATAAAACGCAATGAACTGTGATAATAAAAAATTACTATCATCTTTGGTATCCACGGAATATTACCACTCTCCTTACGTGAAAATATTAATAAAAAATTGTTTTGACATGATACTGTTATTGTCTCTTCTGTTGGCGTGCAGTTGCAGTCAGAGCAGGCATGTATTAAAAGGCGAGATTTTAACGCCAAAAGTTCAGATTGAGAATATACCACCCCAGCCCGGTGAGGAAAGGTGGCATTTCATTGAAGATCTGAAGGCGCCGATGTGGACACGGCACTCCTGGACGAAAATCCGTCCTGAAAAAAAATGCGCCGATCTTTCGGGTGGAGTTCAATTGAAAGCAGGTTTCACCGATCCAGGTAATTTGCTCGAGACTGCTTACGATGATCTGAGATGTTTTCTTACTGCCGGTGGAGTTTCAAGCGACAGAGGAGATTTTATTATCGAGACTGGTATTACTCCGGAACTTAAAGGGGAGGCCTTCAGGTTGGAAATCGATCCAAAGGTATGCCGGATATTGTCAGCCTCCACTGAAGGCATACGGCGCGGGATTTTTTACATCGAAGACGAAATGCTTTGTCAGGATGGGCCATATCTGACGTTAGGGGCAATTGAAAAACGACCGATAATTCAAAGACGAATCTCGCGGTGTTTCTTTGGCCCTATTAAACGTCCGCCAAAGATGCGGGATGAGTTGATGGATGACGTGGATTACTATCCCGAGCAGTACCTGAACCGTTTAGCGCACGACGGAGTTAATGGATTGTGGTTAACCGTTGAGTTTCGCGATCTTTGTTCAACCCGCTTTACACCTGATGAGGGAAAGAATGCCGCTCAACGTCTTGCAAAATTAAAGCGTACGGTTGCTTCTTGTCTGCGATATGGAATACGGACATATATTTTCTGCATTGAACCACGGGCATGGGCTTTGAATAGTCCTGTTCTTGAGCACTATCCCGAACTCGGAGGCGCTGTAACCGGAGATAAACGCTGCTTTTGTCCTAACAACGAATCCGCTCAACTGTATCTCTACGAATCGGTAAATAAGATATTTACTGCAGTTCCGGATCTGGGTGGAATGATCAACATTACCCATGGGGAGAGACCTACAACCTGCCTGAGTGTGTTATCTTCAATGGAGACGGGTAGAATTGACTGTCCAAGATGTTCGAATAAAGCCCCCTTTGAGATCCTCGCCGCTTCATTATCAGCTATGGAAAAAGGTATGCATGATGCTGCACCTGACGCAGAACTTATCAGCTGGTTATATATGCCTCAACCTCAACAATATAGTACCGGTGACTCATATAATTTAGCCGATTGGGTTTATGATATTCCCGCGCATACTCCTAAAGGTGTGATACTCCAGTTTAACTTTGAGTCAGGGGTGAGAAGGATTGAGTTCGGTAAGGAACTGGTAGGCGAGGATTACTGGATAACAAACCCGGGGCCCAGCTCCAGGTTCGAACGTATCGCTGAAACAGCGAAGGGAAATCATACACCAGTCGCAGCAAAGATTCAGACCGGGTGTTCACATGAAGTGGCAACGGATCCGTATGTTCCGGTTCCTTCCCTGCTTTACCGGAAATTCTCGGAGATGCGAAGACTGGGTGTTTCGTATTCTATGTTATGCTGGTATTTCGGTAATTACCCGGGATTAATGAATAAGGTTGCGAGTGAATTGACTTTTGAACCTTTCCCTAAAGATGAAGACACTTTTTTACAAAGGCTTGCTTCAATTTATTGGAAGAAAAAAGATGTATCGAAGATTGTGCAGGCATGGGAAAATTTCAGTGAAGGGTATGAGAACTATCCGCTCACGAACATGTTTCAATATTACGGTCCGATGCACGATGGTCCTGTCTGGCCGCTTTTGTTGAAGCCTGCGGATGCACCTTTATCGCCTACATGGCAAATAGGTTCCAGCATTACCCGTATGCCGTGGCCGCCAAGCGGAGATCGGATAGGTGAATGTCTTGGAGATGTTCTGACACTGAAAGAAACAACCGAACTGGCGCGACGAATGAGTACATCCTGGGATCGCGGGGTAGCTATACTGAGTGAATTGGAACCTCGTTATGGCGATGAACCGGATCGGATTTTAGATATCGGTATCGCAAAAGCTCTCGGTATACAGTTTCGAAGCGGATATAATATCCTTCGTTTCTATTTATTACGCGAAGAAATGCTGCATGGGGAGGGATTGAAACGTCTTCAGATTCTGAATCAACTTTGTGAAATTATCCATGAAGAAATTGAGTTGGATAAAAAGCTGCTTGTACTTTGCGAAAATGATTCAAGGCTGGGTTTTCATTCGGAAGCGGAAGGTTATAAATACTTCCCGGAAAAGATAAACTGGCGTATCAATGAGCTGCGCAAGGTATTGGCTTATGATGTCCCGGAAATGGAAAGTATCATTCGCAAAGGTAATGCCTTATTCCCTGAGTATACGGGCAAAAAACCCATTGGACCGGCAGCTTGTTGTATACCCTCAAAGGTTTCCCTGTGGACTGATGCCGGGGAATTTGATTTTTCGGACCTGCAGTGGCAGAAGTGCGGCGATAATCACAAAGGGCAAACCTTGCGGTGGGCAGCATGTTACGACAAAGATGCGTTCTATATAATA
>JBAYHX010000255.1:0-5231 GCA_041665965.1 Candidatus Latescibacterota bacterium | reverse complement strand
GGAAAAACCTTGGGGAAGGGAGCTTTGGATCGCTCACACGGACAAGTACGCCCTCAAAATAATCGAGGTCAAAAAAGGACATCGTTCCAGCTTACAGTTTCATGTAAAAAAGCATGAACACATTTATGTCGATTCCGGCATTCTTCAGGTCGAGGGGGAGAATGACAACGGGGAGATGGAAACGATAATTCTCAAACCCGGCGATGTAATCGAAAACAAACCGGGAAGAAAACACCGCGTGACTCCCATTGAGGATGTGCGGCTTATCGAGGTCAGCACACCCGAGCTTGACGATGTCGTCCGTGTCGAGGACGATTATAAGCGGTGATTTCATAGAGTTTCGGCAGATGTTCCAAAGCATAATCTGACAGAATATTTTGGCGTTCACATACTGGGAAAGAATACGGGATGTCAGGAAAAATTGTTGTATTCGGCGCGGGGGCGACAGGAAGAGCTCATGTTGGTCTCCTTGCCTGGCAGGCGGGATATGGGATTGTCTTTGTCGATAAAAAACAGGAACTGATAGAAATTCTCAACAACGCCGGCCGCTACAGGGTGAAACTTTATGGAAATAAAATAGAAGAAATAACCGTTTCCGGGTATACTGTTTACAGCTCCGAAGAACGGGAATCCATCGCCGATGAGATTGCTGATTCCGACCTTGTTCTGACCACAGTGTTTGACCAGAATCTCAGCGATGTTGCAAAAACCATCGCTCTTTCTATCCGGAAGATGAGATTAAAAGGCAGAACAAATCCCCTTAATTATATTGCCTGCGAAAACATGATGGACAGTTCTACCTGTTTGAAAAAATATGTCTTTGAGCTTTTGGATTCGGAAGATATCGAATATCTGGAAAAATATCTCGGTTTCCCCGATTGCATGATCAGCCGTGTTGTTCCGGTTCCGGAAAATCCATTGAAAATAATTGCGGAAGATTACAATGAGTGGACAGCACGCGCCGATTCTTTCAAAGGCGATAAGCCCAAAAATCTCGCCGCTCTCGAACTTGTGAAAAACCAGACCGCACGGCTTGAAAGAAAGCTGTTTATCCACAACGGCGGACATGCGGTTTGCGGTTACTTCGGTTTTCACCGGGGCTGGAAATACATACACGAGGCTGTCGGCGATCCGGTTGTTGCCGAACATGTCCTCGGCGCTCTTGATGAACTGGGAGAGATTGTTAAAAAAAAGCACGGGTTTTCAGCAGAATCCATAGAGTTATATAAAAAGGACCTCGTTCGCAGAGGTTCGGTCCCGGAAATGAAAGATGAAATTCTCCGCGTAGTCCGTGACCCGGCAAGAAAACTTTCCCCGAAAGAACGCCTTGTCGCCCCCGCTGTATTTGCTTTTGAAAATAGCCTTCCGAGAAAATGGATCATTGCAGGCATCATCGCTGCTTTGAAATATTATCAACCGAGGGATATTCAATCTGCAGAACTGCAGGATAAAATCAACAAATTCGGTCTTGATAAAGTTCTTGAAACTGTCTGCAGTTTAGACCACTATCCTGAACTTATGAAAGAAATTATCGAAGCATGGAAAAGGTGGAACATACAGAGGTTTACTCATGAAAAATCCTGACAGCAGGACAATTGCGATGCTGAACGATAATCCGGACACACGAGAGGACATCATCCGCACAATTGTTTACGAATCCCTTGAGACTCTTGAAAAACCGGATTTGTCAAAACACATCGCAGTATCCTATTTTGTGTGCGCAAAAACCCTGTCTCCGTATAAGGTGGGCAGGGAAATCGCCTATCACATGACAAGCGGAGTCAGAAATCCTCCGCAGGGATCTCTTCTTGCACGGTGCAACGGGGAGGTTCTCGATGAAATTGTTCTGGATGTATCAAAGAAAGTGGGCATTGTCCGTGTTGCTTTTCCTCTCGAGATGCTTGCCGATGAATCCGGGAATCTTTATACAACCGATATCTTGCACATTGCCGCCGGGGAGGGTGTATTCGGCCTTACCGAAAACTCCGATATTAAGCTTGTGAAAGTCGAGATGTCCGATGAAACCCTGAGACTGTTCCCCGGACCTGCGTATGGCGCTCGGGGAGTTCGGAAAATAACAGGATTCGGTGATGATGAAACAGCGTTTGGAACTATTCTGAAACCCTGCACCGGCATAACCCCTTCCGAGGAATATGATATCATCCGTCAGGCGGTTTCGAATCCCATGTTCCTTTTTGTCAAGGAGGATGAGAATTTTCTTCCGGGAGTTGCGTTCGCACCCTTACGGGAGCGGTTGAAATCCGCTGTGAAGGCTTTAAAAGACGGCATTAACGGCAGAAACGGCAAGGGGATTGTTTTCGCGCCCCATATCACTTCCAATCCCGAAACCTTTCGGGAAAACGTCCGAATTGCTGTGGACTCCGGTGTCAATGGTGTCATGCTTTCCGAATATTTCACCGGCGGTTCATACAGGCTTGTCCGCGAAATGACAAAAAAACTGGCGTCGCCTCCCGCTATTTACGGCCACAACGGGGGAATTTCTGTGAGAACCCGTCATATTTACCGAGAGGTTCTGGACCTTTTCGCACGGCTTGACGGCGTTGATTTCCGGCAGACTGCCCCGTTGACAAAAGGAGATGGCCTTCTCCGTCCCTATGGTCTTGAATGGCGGGAATGCGAGAAGATTCTTTCATCTCCCCTCGCCGGTATTCCGGCAGTCATGATGGCGAGAGCCGGCGGACTTGACCAGGGCAATATCATTCCGAACCTGCTCGATGTTACCGGCGCCGCCGGTTTGAAAAATTACCTTTTCCTTGCTGGTTCGGCGATCAACGGTATAAAAAACAAGGAGGGTTCTTTCGACCCATCCCTTGGCGCGGAGGCAATGAAACAGGCGCTTGAGGTTTTTGAAATGAAATTATTCGATTCTGTTGATACCTATACTGTCGAAGATTTAAAATCCATTGCGGTATCCAAAGGTTTCTATGCATTAAAAGCGGCTCTTGCCCAGAGGTATCCGGATAGTTGATATAACACAAAAACCGTTTCTCACGAAGTACGCAAAGAAAAAGAAGAAACTTTAGACAGGATTAACATGATTAACAGGATAGAATTAAAAAGAATATATAATCTTGTATAATCTTGTAAATCTTGTAAATCATGTCTAATATTATTTCCTTTCTTTATTGATTTGCGAACTTGCAGAAAGATGCGCTCCGCTTTGCGAGATAATAAATCAAATATTTCTAAAAATATTTACGCTTCCGGAAAAATAAGGGAACTGATACCATGAAATTTATTCCGATGATCAAACTCCTTGAAAAAGCTCTTGCCGGGGGGTATGCCGTTCCCTCTTTTTGTGTCTGGAACGCGGAAACCATGATGACAGTTCTTAAATCCGCAAAAAAGCTCGATTCTCCGGTGATTCTTATGAATGGACCGGGAGAGTTCCCCCTTCTGTCTCCCGCAGTCATGGGGAATGTTGCCTGTTCACTTCCATTCGAAAATCCGACGCCCTGCGCTCTTCACCTTGACCACGGTGATTCACTAAAACAGGTAAAAGCGTGCATGGATGCCGGGTATACTTCGGTGATGCTCGATTTTTCAGCAAGGACTTTCAATGAAAATAATGCGGCGTTAAAAGAGGTGGTAAGGATAGCTCATCCTTTGGGAATTACCGTCGAGGGTGAACTGGGTTCTGTCGGAAAAGTAAGCGATTCCACATCAGAGGGCGGAGTGGTATCCACGCTTACAGACCCGAATGAAGCATACAACTACGTTCTTGCCACAGGGATAGATGCTCTCGCTGTCTCTATCGGCAACGCGCACGGCCATTATACAAAACTCCCGAAATTAAGGTTCGATATTTTAGGAGAGGTTTATTCAAAGGTAAAAATTCCCATTGTTTTGCACGGCGGTTCCGGAACCCCCGATGAGGATATAAAAAAAGCGGTCTCTCTTGGCGTCGCCAAGGTTAATATCGCAAGCGAACTCAACAGCGCTTTCAGGAATTCTCTTAAAACACAGTGGAATTCCGGGCTGAATCCGTGGTCTCCTCTGGCCATGCATGAGGCTTTGAAACAAATAGCATCGGTGGTTGAAAAGTGGATTCATATATCAGGTTCTCAAGGGAAAGCATGATAGTATGGAACTTACACTGTCTTTTACAGACTGGACTGTTTTTTTAATTACCCTTTTCGGAAGTCTGATTTTCGGGCTGTATTTGTCGGCCAAATTCCGTTCAGGGGAAAGCAGTTCCAATTTTTTTCTCGCTGGAAGAAAACTTACCTGGCCAATTGTCGGGGCGTCCCTTTTTGCTACCAATATCGGGGCGGAGCACCTTGTGGGACTTTCCGGAGATTCCTACCGTTACGGGCTCTGCGCTGGAACTGTCGAGCTTACCACAGCGATAACTCTTGGATTTGCCTGCACATTTCTTTTTCCGTTCTATCTAAAAAACAAGGTATTTACTATCCCCGAATTCCTCGAATTACGGTATAGCTCCGCAGCAAGAGCTTTCTTTTCGGGATTGATGATCGTGATATGCATCATGACCAAAATGGCGTTCACACTTTTTGCCGGAGCGCTGGTTCTGAACAGCCTTCTCGGCTGGAATATCATGACAGTTGTTGTGATAATGGGAATTATCTGCGCCGGCATAACAATTATCGGCGGGTTTGCGGCAGTTGCTTTTACCGACACGATTCAAACCGCAATAATGCTTTTCGGAGGTATTCTCACTCTCTCTATCGGTCTCGATAAAATCGGAGGCTGGAACGCCCTTGTCAATGCGGCCCCTGCGGCAATACACATAGCAAAACCTTTTGACGATCCGAACTATCCTTTCTGGGGAATAATCGGAGGCGCAGTATACGGTGGAATATTTTACTGGGGCATAGATCAGGTGAATGTCCAGCGTGTCCTCGGCGCGCCGGATTTGAAACAGGCCAGATGGGGCGCGATGCTCGCAACATTTTTCAAACTCTTCCCCGTGTTTATTTTCGCCCTTCCCGGTGTGATAGCATATGCGCTGTATCCCGGCCTTCATGGTGATGAAACGCGTCAGACTTTTGTTCTTTTATTGAACAAACTTTTGCCGGAAGGCATCAGAGGTCTTGTTCTCGCTTCACTGCTCGCGGCGCTCATATCATCTCTCGACGGTGTGATGAATTCCGTTTCCACCCTGGTGGTACGCGATTTTGTTCTGAGATTCCGTCCGCGCACAACTGACAGGACACAGGTATGGGCAGGAAGGCTTTCCATTATTATCG
>JBAYHX010000254.1:0-5258 GCA_041665965.1 Candidatus Latescibacterota bacterium | reverse complement strand
TTCGACGGCAAAACGCTCAGCGGCTGGATCAAGCTGACCACCTACAGCGGCGATGACGGCAAGTGGGAGGTCATCAGGGGGGTTATCGCGGGAGACCAGTGGCCGGATGGCAAAGGCGGCCTTCTGGTGACCGAGAAAGAGTATTCGAATTTCGAGGTGTATGCGGAGGTAAAGGCGGACTACCCTATCGACTCGGGGCTTTTCCTGCGTGTTCAGCCGGATGTGCTGTCGTATCAGGTCACCATCGATTACCGTCCCGAGGGAGAGATCGCGGCGATCTACTGCCCCGGCGGCGGCGAATTTCTGGTTCACAAACCAGACGGGATAAAGCTCTGGAAGAAAAATGCGTACAATACTGTGGTGGCGCGCATCGAGGGCCAGCCCGCAAAAATCAAAGCATGGGTGAACGGCGTCCTGGTGCAGGACTACACCGACACCATGGTTGACGGAAAATACCGTGTGCCGGAGACAGGATTTCTCGGCATCCAGGTGCATCCCGGAGCAAGCTGGGGCAAAGGTAATAAGGTATGGTTTCGGAAAATCATGATCAAGGAACTGAAATAGAGTCGAAAAAGAGAAGGATGACAAAATCATTCCATTCCTGTCATCCTTTTCGTCTTTATCTCTGAGGCCTATTGTTGATATGAAAAGAGTATTTTACTGCCAATGCTCTAAAAAACCTCACCTGGCTTTCGACCACCCACTCCTAATCAGGAGAGGGTAACAAAAAGGCAATTAATGAGTTGCACCCTCTTCTCAATGGGTCAGGAGGTTAGGTAAAAATATACCTGAAAATATTGAAACGACATTAGACATGATTTACAAGATTTACAAGATTATATTTTTAATTCTATCATGTTAATCATGTTAATCCTGTCTAAAATTTCTTCTTTTTCTTTGCAAACTTTGCGAGAGAATAAATCAAAGATTTCTAAAATTACCGTATCATCAAGCATTGTTGTTAGAAAGCTTTGTCGTCCGGTTACTGTTTATTCAACGTAATACTGCCATTGGTCGTCCTTGCTCTGATTTTCGAGCCGCCAGTGCCCAGTTTGGCGATCAGACGCTTGGAGGAAATCGTTTCAACGGTCATGGTGAGACCGCCCGGCGCAATAACCTTGCCGTTCGAAGTGCTGAGATCGAAATCCGCATTAATGGCCTGCGGAAAAGAGATGTTGATCGCTCCGTTGGTAGTTGCGAGGCTCATGTCTGTTACCATGTTTTTCCCTACTCCCACCCTGATTGCCCCGTTGGTTGTATGGGCTTCTTTGATAGCGGTGACACCGTTCAGGGAAATACTTCCGTTGGTGGACCATGCGCTGATTTCGCCCTCTGCATTTTCCACGGTGATGGAACCGTTTGTCGTATGAACGGTTGCATTCCCTCTCGTATTCCGCAGCAACACGTTGCCGTTGGTTGTGTGAGCTTCGGCTATCCCCACGGCGTTTTCGATGATAACGGAACCATTGGTGCTGCTGACGGCAGTATTACCGTATGTTTCACGGAGTTCGACATTCCCGTTGGTCGTTCGGACATTTCCGAGCATCGCAGTTTCAGGAAGAGATATTGTATAGTCCACCGTTACCGATTTTCCGTGATCGCGAAAGCCGTGGGAGATTCTGGAAAAGAAAGATTCATCATCGGTTTCCCTGTTCCTGGGGTAAACCGTTTTAATGTCCAGCGTATTTCCCGAATAGGTAACCTCTATTGTAACTGCATCCAGTTCGCTTTTACCATGCCTCGTCTTCTTTACCGCCCGGACTTCGGCAATCGATTGATCCCAGGTGCTTATTGCCACTCTCCCGTTGACATTCGTGACATTCACTATGGTTCCCGCACTTATGGGACAGGTTTTGTTGAATTCCTCAATCGTTTCAGCAAATGATAGAGCAGTCATGCCCGCTATAGCCAGAAGCAGACAGGCACAGAATATGGTGATTCTTTTCTTCATGGTTTTTCCTCTGAAAGGTTGTGTGACTGACGGAAGAATACCCGTTGTTTTTATTTCTTAAATTTATTGATTTCCCCGTAAGTCTTCGTCTTTTGAAGTAAGACGTGATCCGCGGAAAGGAAATTTCACTTTTTTTACAAAAAAACACCACTATGTATTTTTCTATTGCTTTTACCTGTATATTTATTTTAATACGTTCGTTTCCTGTTTATTTTCCTCCGGTCTTCTTTATAGAAACATAACCTATCGTATCAGGAGGTAGTATGCTATGCAGTACCTGAGACTGTGTTCCTTTCTCTTTCTCGGGCTGATGATCATACCGATTATCGGGTATACACAGCCGAAAAGCGACATTCAGGAGGTCAAGCCCCGGAAATTTTTCGCCCCCGGCAATATCTGGAAGGGCGAAAGCGTTATGGAAACCAACTGGAACAAAATCTGCGAGGATCCCAAGGGCAGAATCTGGTTCAGCGGTGGCGACCACTGGGGAACAGACCGTACAAGTAATCCGGATCGGTATGAGCGTCCCTGGGGTTACGGCAACACGATAGTTTCATACTACGATCCGAAATCCGACAAGGTTACCGAGGTATTCGATCTCGACAGAGAAAGCGCTATCTTTTCGAACGCAGAAACACCCGGCCACGGCAAGATTCACGCCAATATCCAGTCGGATTCAAAAGGGAACATCTGGACTGCAGGGTATATGGGCGCATCCTACGATCACGAGTTCGACAACGCCTATTTCCCGAAAAGCTATGCCGGCGGAGCAATTGTTAAATGGGATCCGAAAACCGGACTGGTCGAATATTACGGCATCCCCACGCCCTATGGCGGCCTGGTAGCGCTGTATTTTGACGAAAAGCGGAATACCGTCCACGGCTTCTCGGTTGACCGGGGGCGCTACTGGCGGTTCAACGTTACTACCCGTGAAATCAGGCGCTATGAGACCAACGGACGGTTTGGAATCCGCGAGATGATCGTAGACCGTGACGGGATGTGTTATTTCGCCAACGAATTCAACGGCCTGACAAAGTTCGATCCGGATACCGAGACATTTACCGATCTCGATATGAAAATCCCCGGCCTCCGCGCTTCGGTTGTGACATCAAAAAATGTTATTTACGGGATTTCTGCCGAGGGCTTTCTCTGGAGTTACGATACAAAGACCAACAAGCTAGAGGAACTTGGCCATGTGGTTCAATCTCCGAAAGAAAGGGTCTATACGCCAAATATCGCTCTCGATGAAAACTGGGGGCGTCTCTATATGATAGCCGGCGGGCACGGGATTACCCTTTCCGGTATGCCAATCCTCACCATCTACGATATCAAGGCAAAAAAATTCTACTGGCCTGGAAAAATCGATGTTGACGGTTGTTACGGGGCTGTGGTCGGAAGGGATCATACTGCTTATTTCTCCTGTTACGGATATAAAAGAGGCATTAAGAACAAGGAAGGAAAAGAGGTCAGGGGGCCTATGCTTGTCCGCTATGATCCACCCAAGAATCTGGAGGGTTTGAAGTGATGAAAACACAAATACGATTGCTCTGGATTTCCCTGGCGATAGTAACCTTTACAGTTTCATATCAGGTGAGCGCCCAGGGAAGGTTTGGCGACATCGGCGGCGGAATAACAAGCTATCTCGTTTCCAACGGTCCCGAAGGACCCATTCATGGCGGTGAGAGCGCGGTATCCGACATGATTCTTATGAACGACGGCTGGGTTTATGGCAGCACAGCCGCCACCTGGGGGGCGTCAGCCTGTCACCTGTTCAGAACCGATGGCTCGAAATCCGAACATGTTCTTAATGTCACCGGGAAAATGCCCGAACAACCGAAAGTCAGCGACCTTGCCATTGGCCCTAAAAATGTTTTGATTGGCGCGACAACCAGTTACAATGAAATATTCGATGATTCCGGAAAGAAATACGAGGGTGGGCGGCTGTTCACTTTCGACCCTGCCTCAAAGGCTTTCACCGATTTTGGAGTGATCGCTCCCGGACAGGGAATCAACTGTATCGCTGTCGACAGTCTTCATACCCGTATTTACGGTGTTACCTACCCTGCCGGTCATCTTTTTGCGTATGACTACGACAAAAAAACCACGAAAGATTTCGGCGAAATTATGGCGCCGTGGAGAGTCAAAGACCTTGGACGAGTTTCATGGCGCGGCGTTCCCAAAGTTCTGATGATCGATGACGCAGGAACGGTTTATTTTTCTACCTATATCAAGCAGTCGGGCGGCAGGATTTTCCGCCTTGCTTACGGCGACGAGAAACCGGTATTTACCGGAGCCATAGTTCCCACTCAAAAAGGAATGGATAACGATCCCATCTATGAGAACGGGATTGCCTCTGCAATTAAAGCCCGGGATGGCGGGTTCTGGTGCGGCACCATCAATGACGGCTTTCTTTTCAAATTCCATCCCTCTACCTCCACAGTCATCAATAAGGGCAAGGCATTCCAGTACTGGAATCTGAAATCTCTTGCTTATGGCGGCAACGATAAACTCTACATGCTCGGAGGCCGTGATTTCGACAATTCCTGGCTGCTCCGGTACGATACCGCTACCGGCTCCATCGACTGCCTCGGATGGCCTTCCGCGACAACCCAGTGCGGGATTATTTGCGCTGACAAACAGGGTAAAATCCTCATTGCAGAAAACCTTCGCAACTCATACATCTGGGTTTACGCACTGTCGACTCGGTAATAAGAAAAATGATACTTTTACAAGAAGGGAGCGAACAAGTTGCTCCCTTCTTACTTTAACTTCCCGGGACTCTTATTTTGAATTTATTCACCTACGCCTCCTTCTGGAAAAAGGTATCCTGAAAGAGAAAAAAGGCCATACTGCTGAAACCGAAAGATAAGATCGATCAAAGATAAAAATACTTGATTCATCTATAAAATATATGCTTATTATACTTATGGTATATTTTGCCAGGAATGATGAGGATCGCTGCCAATGTACATTCAATACATGAAGAATAAGCGGTAAAAAGTTTAATGATGAGGCATTTCAAGAGAAGTACTCTATAATCTAAAGATTACACCAGAATAACGACTCTTAATTTAATTGTGATTTATAGAGAAGAGCTAATTGCAAAAGTCTTTTTTTGAAGGCAGCCCCTTTTCTGTCCTCCGGACATCCTTCCCCCTGAGGGGGCAGGACACATCTTTATCGTGCCTGCGAAACAGCTAACACTGTGGAGCAACAACGTCCCTTGCCCCCTTTGGGGGAAAGGGATTGAGGGTTAGGGGGCTGAAGTAATAAAACTTATCATTTTTTCGTTTCCAAAACGACTTTT
>JBAYHX010000253.1:0-5264 GCA_041665965.1 Candidatus Latescibacterota bacterium | reverse complement strand
TTCCGATGGCCAGATTGAAATCGATTACCGCGGGAAGGTTTTTATCCAGACCTTCGTATCCCTCGTGCGACCCGGCGCAGGCGAGGCCGAGGTCAACGATGAGTTTCTTTATCTCACCCGCTTTAAGGCCGCCGAATCCAGCAAACTCAACAGAATCGTAACCGATTTCGGCGACTTTTTTCAGTGTTCCGGCGAAGTCTTTCGCGGTCAAATCCCTTACCGTGTAGAGCTGAAGGCCAACCGGTGTGCGTTTTTCCTTTTTGGCTTCACTATCATTGCTGTGCACCGTCATCAACCCGATGCCAAAAAGCGCTCCGGCTGTCATTATTTTGGTAAAATCACGGCGACTGATTTTTTCTTTCTTCATCTTTTCCTCCAAGTAAAAACTGTCTGAACCTCGATTTTCTTGATTATATGATTTACCTGATTTATTAATTGAATGATCGTAGAAATCCTTTAATCCCACGAATCATGGTTCAGACTATTTTATTTGATATTATAACGCAGATATAAGAATCGAAAAGAGCTGTAATGTATGATCATTTTATCGGAAGGTTTCAAGGAGATATATTTTGAGAGGGCGCCATTATTGGTAAACACCCAGGCGGTTGATTTTCTCATCCGCTTACGGAATACCTCGCCCACAGTACGGTACAGCGAGCGGAGCGCCGTGATTTCAGTACTGCCGGCGGTATGGGATGGGGGAGATGTAATCAGAAAAGAAGCAGGCCGTACATTCGGAAGCTCTTTGATGCCACGCTCAACGAACCGCACGATACCGGATAATTCGGCAGAAGCAGCATATTCCCCGGCAACTCGAAGCGCCGAGCCATCTTCATCCGATGCTTCGATCATACACTCGCCGGGTACTATATGTGAACGCGAATTTTCCACTATTTTTTCGAAAGAGGTGGGATCGAACCACGGAAGCTTCATGAATGCGAATTTTCTTCTTGTACTGTTCGGGGGAATATTCCTGGCGAACAAACCCGCTTCAACAGCGATTGAACCGACGCCGCAGAAGGGGATATACAGATCATCCAGGCCATTCCACCCCGAGGCAAGAACCAGACCTGCCGCCAGCGTTTCCATAAGGGGAGAATTGTGTGAAGTAAGACTGAATCCGCGATGTCCGAGGCTTTCTCCCGAGGTGTCTATACCGATCCGCGCGTGGTTTTTGTTCAAACGCAGCATGACAGAAATATCAGGGGAATAGCGATCAACTTCGAGGAGCTGTCCTGATTTATCCCGCAGGGCCTCACTGATGGCGTCTTTCACCGCCAGCGCTGCATTGACTGAGTGTGTGATGGAAGAGTCCTGCACAACAGCGCTGACCGAAAGGGTCTGGTGATCACGAAACCAGGGCTTCCAATCGATAATGCATACCTGTTCGTAAAGGTCTTCCGTGCCGAAGCAGTCAAATTCGGAGAGCAGCATGATGATGTGCTCTGCGGTACGAAGGCAGATATTTGCCATCATGCAGCCGTGCGGTGTTTCGTTAAAGATGACCCCGTCATCCTCAATGATTTTTGGAACGATGCCGATTGAACGGATTTCATCGGCAAGAATTTCTCCAAGCCCCGGCAGGGTAGTTGCCAGAAAGTCAAAATGCATACGGTCTCCTTATCGAAGAATAATATTATGGAAAAATGACGGCCATTCAAGGAGTTTAATTGCGGAGAAAGAGAAAAGACCTTGTGAGTGAAGCATTCAACTGCTTATTTTCATTAAAGGCAAGTTCAGTGGAAAGACAAAATCAAGCGAGTTTGATATTCCATTCGCGTTTGCCGATGTAATCGACGACTGACGTTTTAATAAAAATTCATGAATATCTGACCGGAACAGTAGATATGGCGAAAGAAAATCTTGAAAAGACCCGTGGAATTGTGAAAACGATTACCTTCCATAATGATGAAAATGGGTATACTGTCGCCAAAATCGAATCCGAGGAGGGGAAAAATAAAAAATTTACAGCAGTCGGTTATGTAAAAATCCTCCATGAAGGCGAGACCGTTGTTTTGAACGGATTCTGGGTCGAAAATCCTGAATACGGGCGGCAGTTCAAGTTTCAATCCTGTGAATCGGTAGTTCCCGCGTCAGCGAAAGGAATAGAACGTTTCCTTTCATCCGGGTTGATAAAAGGAGTCGGACCGGTGATGGCGGAGCGCATTGTCAGTCATTTCGGCGCGGATACTATCCGTGTGCTTGATGAAACACCAGAGCTTCTCTCAAAGGTTCCAACGATAAAAAAGAAACAGGCGGAGGCTGTTATTACCGGCTGGAAAAGGCATAGACGGATAAGCGATATTATGATCTTTCTCCAGACATACGGCATTTCGAGCATCCTTGCCATGAAAATCTACGAGCAATACGGCGATGAAACGATCAACCGTCTCCAGAACAACCCGTACCTGCTTATCCGCGACATCCGGGGGATAGGATTCGTCAAAGCCGACCAGATCGCAGCGGAACTGGGCATCTCCAAAGAATCCCCGTACCGTATCAGGGCAGGCATCCTGTTCTGCATGGACGATCTTATGGAAAAAGGACATGTTTTTGTGCCGACCGCGAAAATGGTGGAAACAGCGGCGGCTGCCCTTGATGTGGATGCCGACCGTGTGGTAACAGCGCTGGAGAGCCTGAAAAAAAACCGTGAGCTAATAGTCGAGGAAGAACGCATCTACCGCTCCGATCTTCACGCCTCCGAAATTGCGCTTGCCCAGCATCTCTACCTGATAGCTTCGACACCGAGAGCCGGAAAGCTTCCCGGAAGGAAAGAGATCGAATCGATGATAGCGGATATGGAAAAGAAACGGGGAATAGAATTCGCCCCTCTCCAGCGTGAGGCTATTATCACTGCGGCGATGTCGAATGTAATGGTGCTAACCGGCGGTCCCGGCACCGGGAAAACCACCACGGTTCTCGGCATCATAGATATTTTCCATCGTCTGAGGATGTCCGTGCTCCTCTGCGCGCCGACCGGCAGAGCGGCAAAACGGATGTCCGAGACCACCGGCATGGAAGCGAAAACGATTCACCGCCTTCTGGAATTCAATCCTCATAACGGTAAATTCAGCCGAAATGAGGGATCGCCTCTTGGCGCTCACGCGGTCATTGTCGACGAAACATCCATGATCGATACAGCGCTCATGACCGATCTGCTCCGGGCAATAAGTTCCTACACCACTCTCGTTCTAGTGGGCGATGCGGATCAGCTTCCTTCTATCGGCCCCGGAAGCGTCCTGAGAGATATTATCGCTTCCGGCCGTATTCCGACCATCTGTCTCAAAGAAATATTCCGTCAGGCCGCGTCAAGCAAAATTGTCCGGAATGCTCATCTTATCAATACCGGAAAGACTCCGATACTGGACAATGATCACTCCGGGAATTTCTTTTTTATTAAAATGAGAACACCGGAAGAAATTACCCGCTCGATTGTCGATATGGTTGCGCGAAGGCTTCCAACCTCGTACGGTTTCGATCCCCTGAACGACATACAGGTCCTTTCACCTATGCACAGGGGCGAGACCGGTGTCATGAATTTGAACGTCCTCCTTCAGGAACGGTTGAATCCGTTCAACCCCAGGCTGCCCGAGGTGCGGATGGGAAACTGGGTATTCCGTCAGGGGGACAAAGTCATGCAGACACGGAATAATTACGACAAGATGGTGTTTAATGGGGATATCGGAAAAATCGAGAGTATCGATACCTCCCGTTCTTTGGTCAGTGTTGCTTTTGAGGATGTGGTAGAATACACCCTGTCTGAACTCGATGATCTCGTTCCCGCGTATGCAATCAGCGTTCACAAGAGCCAGGGAAGCGAGTTCCGCTGTGTGGTCATGCCGGTATCCACACAGCATTTTATCATGCTGAAAAGGAATCTTCTCTATACCGCGGTAACAAGGGCCCGTGAACTGGCGGTGCTTGTGGGAGATATAAAAGCGCTTGCAATCGCTGTGAAAAACGATCAGTCAAATGACAGGTTCACCACCCTTGAAGAGCGGCTTTGCGAAGAGATAAAATTTAAAAAAGCCTGAACTCCAAAACCGGTGAATTTGAACCCTTGTTGTATTATTGCATATACTATGAGCCTTTTGCAAAAGTCGTTTTCGAAACGAAAAAATGATAAGTTTTATTACTTCAGCCCCCTAACCCTCAATCCCTTTCCCCCGAATGGGGCAAGGGAAGTTATTGCTCTACAGTATTTTCCTGCCCCCTCAGGGGGAAGGATGTCCGGAGGACAGAGAAGGGGCTGCCTTCAAAAAAAGACTTTTGCAAAAGGCTCCTATTTCATCCATTTAAGCAGGATTTGACTATGTCTTATAAAAAACTGTTTATTACAATTCTTACCGCATTATTTTTTTTCATATCTTGTCAAAAAGATGGTTCTTTCGAAGATGGGAAAGCCGCTTTTGAACGCAAAGAATATGTGTCTGCAATGAAAATATTACGGCCTCTTGCGACAAAAGGGGATGTAAAAGCTCAAAATTTGATCGGTTTTATGTATGATGAAGGTGATGGAGTACCTCAAGATTATTCAGAAGCTGCTAAATGGTATCGGATGGCTGCCGAGCAGGGTGATGCGGATGCTCAATTCTTCCTTGGAAATATGTATGACGAAGGTAAAGGGGTATCTCAGAATTTAGCAGAAGCTGCAAAATGGTACCGTAAATCAGCAGAGCATGGTGATGTAAAAGCGCAACTTATTCTTGGGAGTATGTATCAAGATGGAAATGGGGTTTCTCAAGACGAGACAGAAGCTTTTAAATGGTATAGTAAAGCTTCGGAGCAGGGTGATGTGGATGCTCAATTCTTTCTTGGCATTATGTATCATGATGGTAAAGGAGTTCCTCGGGACGATATTTTATCATATATGTGGTTTAATCTTGCTTCATCGAAATGGCCCGAGAATGAAAAGAATGTAGCAAGCGAATTTAGGGATGATATTGCAAGAATAATGGCGCCAGCCCAGATTTCAGAGGCCAGACGTCTATCCGATGCCTGGAAGCTGAAATTCAAGAAAAACTCAGAATGAAACTTCTTCTTTCTCATAATAATTCCGGTTAGAGCGGATTTCGATTTGCTATCTTATGTCAATATGTGCGGCATATAGTTATCCCGGTATTTATCCTGCCGGTGTTCCGCCCATTCTGATCGGTATTGATGGATTCTACCGCAGGATTAAGACAGAAAACCCTATCCGGAATTTCAACAGATTCGTTGAGCTTGTCGCTCAATATCCCAAATCTTTAAAGGCAGTACTA
>JBAYHX010000252.1:0-5265 GCA_041665965.1 Candidatus Latescibacterota bacterium | reverse complement strand
CACGGCTCAAATATGGCGGGGGAGGGGACTGGTACTCCAATCCAACTTCTCTCCCCAACCTGATGAGGTATGTCCGTGAGAATACCACTCTCCGCACTTCGGACGAGGTGGCTGTGGTTTCTGTATCGGGAGAGGAACTTTTCAAATTTCCGGTCGTATATATGAATGGACACGGGAATGTATCTTTTACATCGGAAGAAGCGTCTCTTCTCCGACGGTACCTGACAAGCGGGGGGTTTCTGATTGCCGATGACAATTATGGCATGGATAAAAGCTTTCGAAGGGAGATGAAGAAGGTTTTTCCTGACAAAGAACTTGTTCTCCTGCCAAAAGATCACCTCATATTCAAAGGCGCATATACCTTTCCCGGCGGTCTTCCCAAGATTCACGAACACGACGGGCTGCCCGCCCAGGCATTTGCCCTGTTTCACGAGGGAAGAATGGTGGTATTTTATTCATTTCAGTCCGACCTCGGAGACGGCTGGGAGGATTCCTCTGTACATAACGATCCCGAGGAACTTCGAACCGCTGCACTGAGGATGGGGGTCAATATCATTACCTGGGCGCTCAGTCATTAGAAACCGGGGAAAAGTTAAAAAAGGGGCAAAGAAACGGAATCATTATCTCCCGGTCGTTTATTCTGACTCGTTGACACTTTATCTCGTGTAACTATTTCTCTCACAGGTGTTTTCTATTGAATTCCTCCTACAGCGGCATAATTACCAGACTGGGAAAAGTTGCGCGGCGGTATCGTATGATCGGTATAGCCGAATCGTTGCTCGCGGCTGTTGCTGTTTATATTCTCCTGTTCATTCTTCTTGGTATCAGCGAGGCATTTTCTTACCATTCTCCCCTGATTAAAACGATTCTTCTCTGGTCTTCGGCGGTAGTCTCCGTTCTTACCGGTGCGGTCATTCTTCTCATCCGTTTCATCTGGCGTCCGGGAATAGAAGAGATTTCACGTATGGTCGAAGGGGCTTTCCCGCAATTCAAGGATAAGCTTATCAGCGCCGTGCAGTTGGGGAATCTCGATGAAGAAAGCCTTCGGGGGCAGTCTCCTGATCTTGTGCGCGCTCTTGTAGGCAGGGCGGCAGAAGAACTGCGCCCGCTCAGGGCTGAGAGATCGGTTTCAACAAGATGTCTTGTTTCTCTCGCCCGTATCTCGTATTCTCTGGCGATCCTGTTTCTTCTGTTGAGTATCCTTTTTCCCCTGTCGCTGGCGGGAGGGTTTTTCCGGCTTGCCGATTACGGGCATACCTATTCGCCTCCCGGGAGCATAATCATATTTACCCTGGTTCGCGACAGTTCGATCATCCGGGGTGAAAATTTCACCAATTCCGGATTTTTCTCATCGAAAACGGCGCCGCTTCGGCTTTTCTGGCGATGGAAGGATTCCGATGTCTGGAACACCCGTCCGGTAAAAGTTGACGAGAAAACAGGGTATTTTACTTCGACCATCGAAAAACCAAGGCTTTCGTTCTCATATTATCTGGAATCCGGTCCTTCGGCCACTCCCCATTACAGGGTTAATGTAATAGAACGTCCTGTGGTCGAGAATATCGAACTGTCGCTCCTCTTTCCCGCTTACACCGGAATGGGTACAGTGGTCAGGAAAGATAACGACGGCAATATCCGTGCGCTGCGGGGAACCAGAGTCAATATAACCGTCCGCGCGAACAAACCCCTTCGCAGCATGTCCATCCAGTGGAATGATTCCACCTCCTCGACGTGTCCGGTCAACGGTTCCTCCGGTCAGGCGGCTTTCACAATTACCGGAGACATGGATTATACAATCGGTCTTATGGATACACTCGGCATAAAGGATATCAACCCCATTCTCTACCGGATCACCAGTCTCGAAGATGAAAAACCGACCGTTTCCATACTCAGCCCCAAAGTCGATGCATTTCTGTCCCGTAACATGACACTCTCTGTCCTCTACCGCGCCGGGGACGATTATGGAATCTCACAGGTTTCATTGCAGTACAAACTGCCTTTCGAGGAAGCTGTCCGGACAGTATCCATAAAAAAGGGAAAGCTGCCCCGTCAGATTGAGGATGGATATGTCTGGAATCTTTCTGACTTGAACCTGTTGCCGCAGGATCAGGTTACTTTTTATCTTTCGGTATGGGATAACGATACGGTACGCGGGCCGAAACAGGGTATCTCGGAAAAGTACACGGTCAAAGTTCCATCTCTGACCGACATTCTGAAAGAAACCGCCGAAGAGCATGAATCCGGCATGGAGAAAATCCGTGAGGCTCAGGATGCAGGAGAACAGAAAGATAAGGCGTTGGAAGAAGTGCGCCGTAACATCTTGAACGGCAAGAAAACCGACTGGAACGACCGTAACACTATAGGCGAATCCAAAAAACAGCTCGAAAAAATGCAGGAAGGGGTTAAAGATTTTTCCGAAACGATAAAGAAAATGGCGGATAAACTTTCCAGTGAAGATATGGCAGCATTGGAAACAGTCGAGAAGCTTCGGAAAATTTCGCAGATGATGGATCAGATTGCCGATGGCGATATGAAAGATGCTTTGAAAAAGCTCACTCAGGCCGCAATGGAGGTTGATCAGCGGGCAGCCAAAAGTGCCCTTGACCAGTACAAAATCTCAGCCGAAGCAATTAAAAAGAAGCTCGATGCCGTTATCCAGCTTTTGGAACAGGTCAAAGCGATCCAGCGATTCGAAACCGCAAGAAAAGTGCTGGAGGACATTGCGCTCAAACAGGCCGAACTGACACAAAAGCTCAGTAATGATCCGAAGGATTCCGCGCTTGCCCGTGAGCAGAAATCACTTGCCCAGGAAATGGACAAGCTTGAGAAAGAACTCAAAGATATGGCCGGGGAGTTGAAAGAAAAATTCTCGCTCAATACAAAATCTTTCGAAGAGTATCTGAAATCGGCCGATATTTCCAAAGGTATGGAGGAAACCGCCGGTAACATTGAGGAGGGTATGAATGAGAAAGCCCGCAAAGGTATGGACTCGTCAAATGCTAAACTGGCGGAAATGCTCAAAAATATGGATAAACTCGGCGACCTGATGAAAGGGGCGAACACCCGTGAGATGAAAAATCGTCTCCTGACTGCTATGGTGGAGCTTCTCGCTGTTTCAAAAAGTCAGGAGAAACTACTTAAAAATGATGAAGGGTACACCGCTGAAATCCTCGCGCAGAAGGAACTTGAGGTCATGGAGGGTTTCGGAAAAGCGGGGAATACCCTCACCGCTCTTGGATCACTCTCGCTTGAGCTTGCCGGAGTTGCCGAACACATTACTACATCGGTAAGCATAATTATGAAAAATGCGGTTGACTCCTTTACTACAGGAAATGTCCCGATTGGAGAGCAGAACGTCCGGCAATCTCTGAGCATGGTGAATAATACCGTGCTCTTCCTCTCCAATCTTCTGAAAAAATCAGGAAATAGCCAGAGCAAAGGGATGGCAGGCGATCTCATGCAAGAGCTTGAGATGATTGCCAACGGCCAGATGTCCCTCCAAATGAGAATGGGGGACGGTTCTTCGGAACTCATGGGACAACTGGCCGCGGAACAGCAAAAACTGGCTGAAATGCTCTCCCAGCTTGGGAAAAAAATGTCCGATAACAAACGTCTCCGTGAAATGCTGGATAAATTGACCGGCGATATGGACGACACAGCCCGGATGATGAGGAAAAACGAGAAACGCGAACTGGTCGAGCGTAAACAGCTCGATATATACCGTCGCCTTCTGGATGCCCGGCGCTCGAAACGGGAAAAGGACGAGGATACCCCTGAACGGAAATCATGGACTGCCGGAAAGAATGAATCCATCGGAGCCGATCATCTTGCCGGAGACCTTGGCGAGAAACAGGCTGAGTTGAACGAGCGGATGAAAAAAGCTCTCCAGGATGATATCGATCCGAAATTCAAAAAAATGATCCAGCTCTATTTCGAATCTATGATAAAAACTTCTCCCGGAACAAAATGATGAAAACCTGTAAAGGTAACATTTTATTTTTTCTGTGTTTTATTCTTATGTCGGGATCCCCTCTTGCAGCATTCTCGCAGGCTCCCGATCCTGAATTTTTCAAGGCACAGACGCTTGAATCTCAGGGAAAAAATGACGAAGCCCTTGCCATATACTCACGTCTGTATAACGAAAAGAAAACCGATGTGTATTTTTTCAAACTGGTAATGCTCTGCGAAAGAATCGGGAATTTCAAAACAATGGGCGAAATTTCACGGGATCGGCTGTCCATAAATCCCCATGAACTTTCCGCTATCAACTACCTTTCACGTTCTCTTTACGGGCAGGGCAAGAATTCCGAGGGACAGCGTGTTCTCATGGAAAGTTTCGGGGACAAATGGGATGATAGCGTTAAAATTAGAAATGCCGCCAGCGAATTCATGAATCGCAATGATCTTGTATCTGCTCTTTCCGTGTATCTCACCGCACGTGAAAAAACTGGTAACAAGTCTATCTATTCTTTCGAACTGGCGCAAATCTACCGTGTACAAATGAATTACTCCCAGGCGATACGTGAATATTTAAAAACACTTGAAAATCAGCCGGCCAGTTACAACAACATCGATCTTTTGCTAAAAGCTGCTCTGGATGCCAAGGCGGATACAAAGTCTCTTCTTACCCCCCTTATTGAATATCAGAAAATGAAACCCGCGAACCTCCCGGTTGCACGGTTGATATCGGATTTGAACTATCGGCTTGGAGATTACGAGGGCGCTTATAAGTCTCTTCTGGATTCCGCGGTTCCTGCAAAAAACCCAACCGATCTCTGGAATATGGCAGAACGGCTGAATGAAGAGGGACACACCAGAGAAGCAATCCTCGCATACTCCGACTTTTATCGTTATTTTAAAGCCGGTCAGAATGGAAAGAATTCCCTTCTGAGGTGCGCCGCACTCCGTGCAAAAAAGGGGGACAGTGAGGGAGCGGAAAAAGATTATCTTACGCTGGCCGCTGATTTCCCCGGGACCGTTGAGGAATCTCTCGCTTCACTGCGCATCATGGAACTATCATCGAAGGAAACGGGAACGGGTCTCATTTCAAATCTCCAGGCGTTTACCGCTTTACCGCTCGATCAGTCGGTTGCCTGTGAAGCCAATCTTTTTCTTGGGCAGACCTGTCTTCGTCAGGGAAAAACGGAAGATGCTGAAAAGGCGCTGAATGAAGCAAGGCTCAAAGCCCGTTCGAAAAATGAGGTATATGATGTAACTTCGACAATGGCTCTGGTGCACTTTTTTACGGACGCTTATGATTTGATGGCT
>JBAYHX010000251.1:0-5282 GCA_041665965.1 Candidatus Latescibacterota bacterium | reverse complement strand
GCGCCTGCAGGCAGGTTCTCGGTATCTCGAAGGATGAGCTTTTCAAGCAGTGGTCTTCTGAGCTTCGGACTCACTATACCGCAGTGAAAGATTCACTGGGTCCTCTGGTCGAAGGGAAACTGTTCCGCAGGGGAGGATTCATAAACGGTTCTCCCTCATGGTCGCCGGATGGCTCCAGGCTGGCGTATGTTTCCAACTATGGTCAGGATTACGGGATCACTTCCTGTTTTGTTGCTGATTTGCAGCCGGGCGGCTGGAAATGGAAAAACAAGGCAAGTGAAGAAAAGAAAGCACTTGTAAGACTCGAGAAAAAGCTGAAAGATTCGAAAACGCCGGAAGAGAAAGAAACTGCCATTGCCGAATCGGGAATGGAATTTGATATCTCTCTTGCCGGGGGAATTCAATCGAAACCCGTCTGGCTCGATGAATGGAACATCCTTTTCAACCGCCGTTCGCCCTCGGACAGGTACGGTTCCCACTGGTGGGATCTCTATCGGTATGTGATCAATACAAAAGATCCCCGTAAAGGCACCAAAAAGAAAATTACGGATGACCTCCGGGGCACTTCACCGGACCTTTCACCGGACAGAAGCAGGCTGGTGTTTGTCAAAAACGGTGCAGGCATACAGAACCTCTTTATCATGGAAAGAAAAGACAATTCTTTCCGGCAGATAACGTTTTTCACCGACGGTACCCAGATATACCGGCCGCAATGGTCACCGGACGGTTCTTCGATCGCTTTCACCATTCACCGTAAAAATCATATCGATCTTGCGTGTATAAACAGCGACGGCACAGGATTCCGTTATATCGTCACATCGGCAGGCCAGGACCGTGATCCGGTCTGGACCTCTGATTGCCGCTCTCTCGTTTTCTCCTCCGATGTTACCGGGATACCAAATCTTTACAGGGTCACTATCTCGGACGGGACGGTAACCCGGCTTACCAATGTCATCGGCGGGGCATTTTCTCCGGCTGTATCGCCCGGAGACACCACGCTGGCTTTTTCATACTACGGTAAGGATGGCTATGAAATCAGACTGATGCCGCTGAATGAGGGTATCAAGGTCGCCGATTCGGGCATTTTCCACCAGCCGGACCATCCTTTACCGGGATCCGGAACAACCTTGGCTGTTGCCGCTCCGGTGTCTTACCGAATGAAAACGCTCGGATTTTCTCTCATGCCCAGAATTATAAACGACCGGGGGAATTTTAAACTCGGGTCGTATATAGTGAACAGCGAAGTGATCGACCAGGGGAATTTTCTTTTCGGCGGCGATATATCCCCTTCGAACAAAGATACCGACCTTTTTGCCATGTTCGAGTATAAGAAACTGATTCCCACGGTATTTGTGGAAATGTACCGTCAGACAAGAAGCGTGGATACGTACGAAAATTATATGGAAGAATTCGGCACGATCATACAGAGAAGAAAATTTGACCTCAATGAAATTGATTTCGGTCTTCGGTACAAATATCATGACCGGCACAATTTCGAGGGACGTCTGATCTACAGCCAGTATAATGCAACCCTGGAATATACGAGTTACGATACCGGGCCGCTGGTGCTCAAGCCATCATACACCTATTCACGGGGTTTTGATATGGCGCTCAGTTATAATCAGGATAACTATATCCGGGCGCGAGACGAGGTCATCAATCCCCGCGGGGGGAGAAAAATCCAGATCCGATATGACCGTATGACCAATTTCTTCCTCGATGATTTCGAGTATGTGGGCTTCCTCAGGGAAAAATATAAAAAATATCCATACAATCAATTCTTTGTCAACTGGGAGGAGCGTATCCCGGTCCCCGCAACCGAAAAACACACCCTTCATCTTCGCGGCCAGATAAATATGATCGACCGTCAGGTGGACCCGTTTTACGAACTGCAGCTCGGCGGACCAACACAGATGAGGGGTTACACGTTCTACAGCCTGAGCGGACGAAAAAATGTCATGGGACAGGTTCTGTACAGATTTCCCCTTCTCTATGATATGAAAAAGAAATATTTTACCTGGTATTTCAATCATGTTTTCATGGGGGTATTTGCCGATGTCGGGAGAGCCTGGGATGAACGCAGTCTCAACTGGTCTGCGAAAGGATTTAAACGTGACGCCGGGGTTGAATTGAGACTGGATGCCGTTTCCTTCTTCAATCTGCCGACCATGGTGGAATTCTCGACAGCATACGGTCCCGATCCTACCTGGATAAAAAAACTTGATCCCGAGACATCGGTATTGTCGCTGGTAAAAGATACTCAAAAACCCTGGAAATTTTATTTTTCCGTGTTGTTCGGATTTAATTAATATAAAGGAGATTGTCATGAAACATGGTTTTCAATGGATCGGATTATTCATCCTGCTGGCTTTCTGCCCGTCATTGGTAAATGCCGGAACGATGGTGCCTGGCGATTCTTATACCAATAGTATCGCCTATGAAGGCTTTGCACCGGAAACTGTTACAAGCCCGAGTGCAGCCAATCCCGAGATAAATAATGCGGGAAACGGTGAAAAGATCGCCTGGAACCTGCCTTTTAAGGGCAAAGCTGCCAAGGAGGATAAGGCGCCCGTTCAAAAAAGTGTCAGAAAGGCGTTCTTCCTCTCTATGCTCCTGCCCGGACTGGGCGAGTATTATGTTGGTTCCAAGAGAAGCTTTTTGTTTCTCGGGATTGAAGCTGCCGCCTGGTATGTTTATGTTACCAATACCAACAAGGGCAATGATCTTGATACACAATTCAAGGAATTCGCCGATGCGCACTGGCATTACGACGATACCACAAGCTCCACGGGCGAAAGCCTTGTATACAACTATTTTAACTGGTTTAAAGCTCAGTTGAAGGAAAACAACTTTACTTACGATATTTCTTCCACCAACTACGCTGTCATTGATTCACTTACCGAATTGATGATCGGAAAGAGCGGAGTATCGCATTCTATTCCTTCCTCCAAAACCCAGCAGTATTATGAGATGATCGGGAAATACCCTCAATTCGTGTACGGGTGGGAAGATATAGTCGTGAACAACGCAGCGTTGCGGGACAGCACAGGCAAAGCCAACGGCAATTACGATGAAAGCGTTCAGAATGTGATTTCTCTTTATCGAACCAGATACATGAGCATGCGAAAAGAGTCGAATGATAAACTGAAACTCGGCCAGAACGGTATAAACCTGATGATTATTAACCGGGTTGTTTCAGCAGTAGATGCTGCCCGGCTGGCATACCATCACAACAAGAAGATTGATTCGGAACTGAGCATGGTCCGTATGAGCATTGTACAGAAGAAGATAAATAATCACAAAGTTCCCATGCTCATGTTTACGAAAAAATTCTGAGGTGTTATTTGAAAAGATCTGCAACCCTGATTGCCCTTCTGGCGTTAATGTTCGTATCGATGTATATGGTACAGCCTGCTGGGGCTGAAGTGAAAAAAGATCACATGAAAGCTTTCCTGTTGTCGTTCATACTTCCGGGGCTTGGCGAATTCTATGCCGGTTCACCCGGATACGGGAAGTTGTACATTGCAGCCGAGCTTGCCATATGGGGGGGATACTATTATAATACTACCATGAAACATTCTCGGAGACAGGATTACCTTTTGCAGGGCGTTTTGCACGCCGGCGCGGATCCTTCTGCAACCGGCACGTCATATCTGAATGCAGTTGGATCGTATAGTTCATCATTCGATTATAACCAGGCCCAGCTTCAAATGAAGGATGCCCCTGTTCTCTATACAGGAAGCAGGGGATGGAAATGGGATTCGGAGGCAGAAAGGGATCAGTTCAAATATTTGAGAGAGCGTGAGCTCGATTATGACAATAACATCAAATACTGCATAGCCGGAGCGGTATTGAATCATTTTCTTTCGGGATTGCATGCTTCCAAACTGATCCGTCAGAGCAGCAAAGATATGTCATTGGGTGTTACTGTGTTGGACAAAGGTCTTGCCGCAACTTATAGAAGGAGTTTTTGAAATTGTGAATAAGATTTCATGTTTTCTCATCATTTCCCTTCTGGCATTTTCCGGATCGGTGCAGGCACAGCAGTATTTCGGCCAGAACAAGGTGAATTATACTTCATTTTCCTGGAAATATATTCCAACGGAATATTTCGATATATACTACACCGAAGGGGGCTATGAAATAGCCCTGATCGCCTCCCGTTTCGCCGAAAATTCTTTCAAGAGTTTGTCCGCTCACTGGAACTATATTCCCAAAAGACGTATCCCTCTTCTCGTATTCAATTCTCATAACGATTTTGCGCAGACAAATGTTTTGACCGAAATCATAGAGGAAGGGACCGGGGGTTTCACCGAGCTTTTTAAAAACCGGGTTGTGATTCCCTGGGAAGGCTCTATGGATAAATTCGAGCATGTCATTCATCATGAGCTTACCCATGCCATTATGTTTGATATGCTTTACGGCGGTGTTATGCAGTCCCTTGTAGGCCGTGAATATGCTTTTCAGCTTCCCCTGTGGTTTGCAGAGGGTCTCGCGGAGCACGAGAGCCAATACTGGGGCACTGAAGCGGATATGATCATGCGTGACGGCATCATCAGCGGCTATATTCCCCAGATTCAGAATACGTATGGAGGATACCTGGTATACAAAGGCGGCGAATCTTTCTTCAAATTTATCCAGGAACAGTATGGGAATTCCACGAAATGGGTTGCCGGAGATATTCTTCAGGCGCTCACACGGACCCATAATCTTGACCGGTCTTTTAAATCGGTTTTTGGAAAAAGCATCGAGGATCTTTCCAAAGAATGGCAGAGAAAGCTGCGCGCGGATCACTGGCCCGAGGTCGCCGGGCGTGAGCTTCCGGAAGATTTTGGAGTCAAACTCACCGACCATGAAAAAGAGAGAAATTACCTGAATATCACTCCCGCTTTCAATCCTACCGGCGACAAGATAGCGTTTCTGACCGACCGTAACGGTTACAAGGAAATTCTCCTCATGAGGTCGGCTGACGGGAGGATTCTTGAAACCCTGGTAAAGGGTGAAAAAGCGGGTGATTATGAAGAAATGCACTGGCTCCGGGGAGGAATCACCTGGTCGCCTGATGGGAAGATGATCGCTTTTGCCTCTAAATCAGGCGAACATGACGCCATCCATATAAAAAAGGTGGAAGACGGAGGTTTTGATAAGGAAATTAAACTCGATATGGGCGCTGTTTACAGCCCCTCATGGTCTCCCGACGGGAATAAAATACTTTTCTGCGGAACTAAGGAGCAGAAGCTTGATCTCTTTACTGTGACGGTAAAAACAGGAGAAATCACCCG
>JBAYHX010000250.1:0-5291 GCA_041665965.1 Candidatus Latescibacterota bacterium | reverse complement strand
TGCTCCTCGATAACACTCATCTTATTGATATTATTGGTGTATCGTTCAATTCTTATCTCAAAGTAAAACAGAAAGAGCTTCAACTCTCTTTATTTTAGCAAATTTTAACCGGACAGTTATGATGTTTTTATTAATATTTTTCGGGGTTAAATATGCCCAAAACCATTTTGTAATATACGAAAATAATAAAAAAATTATCCGATTATGCTATTAGTTCAGCATAGGTTCAAAAATAAGCTACAATTGTGACCTGCCCCCCGAAAACTGATCCAGATATTATGTTAGGATCACAACTGATTCCCTTCGTTTTCTCCATCCCCTT
Organism: Candidatus Latescibacterota bacterium; assembly: GCA_041665965.1. GTDB lineage: Bacteria > Latescibacterota > Latescibacteria > Latescibacterales > Latescibacteraceae > JAUYCD01. The sequence goes on along the minus strand of JBAYHX010000250.1, from coordinate 4,969 downwards.
CCTCCCCATGATCCAGGCCTCAATCCAGAATAATCGATAATACCAGAAGGATTGTCCTCTATACCTGTAGGGTTATCCTCTATACCTGACGGAGTATCCACTCGTTGAATTATTGATGTAGTAAGTTTCCGTTGTAGATCAAAAAATCAACGTCGTCTGGGCAATTTAAGATGTGGTAAATCATTATTTTGCCGTCTTTACTATAACTTGGGGTTACCTTTGATGATGTGAGAGAGGCGGTATTTTGGCCTTGGGGATGTTTGACTCTGAATTTTTCTGAGCGATTTAGGGGAGGGGGGTAGGTCAAATAAAGAAAATGCCATGTGGCGTGAATTATTGAATAGAAGAATTAATGAAAAGTTCTTGACATCGGATTTATTTTTAAAGATACTCTAAAGTTTTGGCTGTATTCAAGGTGTTTCAATATTATATGGCAATAGACAGGATAAGTAGATTGTACAAGTTTCAACACCAATAAAACATGTTTTCAATCAGAATGACACGTATAAAAGAGGCAGATCAATCTGTATCGTCTGGACCACCCGTCGAAGTTAAAACCTCAAATTGCATGGGAGCGATTCATGTTTAAGTATTCTATCGCATTGGTGCTATTTATGTTTTACCTTCTTCTCTCATCCACGATTGTATTCGCTGAAGTTACAGGTACGGTGAAAGATACAATGGGCGCTCCCGTTGTGGGGGCGACGGTGACATTTACCGATGAATCGAACACCAACAATGTTTTCAGCGCAACGACAGATAGTAACGGCTCGTATAATCTTATTGTTGGGGAAATCCAACCTCCATCGAATGTCGTTGTCTCAGATGTACCGAATGATAATGGTCATCAGCTTCAAATATCTTGGGTGCTTTCACCCGATGATAAATACATTACCAAATACAACATCTATCGTTCAAGAAATGGCACACTTACTGAACCCGTTAGTGTTACAAATCTCCCAACTCTGGAATCATTGAAAGAAGCCGAGAAGACCACAACCATTCTCATCGGGAGTGTCGGTGCCGGTGTGAACACGTATCTCGACCAACGTGTACCTCTCAACGGAACAACATATTACTACTGGATAGCGGCTGTAATTGGTTCTGTGAACAGTAAAAAAGTCGCGGCTGGATTTTTTACAGCAGTGGAAGATGATTATGGTGGTCAAAAAGCTTTTTCCCTTGACCAGAACTATCCCAATCCCTTCAATCCATCAACTGTCATACCCTTTAGTCTTGCTAAATCCGGCAATGTGAATCTGACTATCTACAATATTCAGGGACAAAAGGTCCGTACCCTTTCCGAAGGTTTTTTCTCGGCGGGAAATCATTCTATCACCTGGAACGGGAACGACAATCGCGGAAAAACAGTCAGTGCGGGAGTATACTTCTTCCAACTAAGGGCCGGGAGCCGGACGGAAACGAAGAAAATGCTCCTGCTCGACGGCGGTGGCGGTTTTAATACCGGTGGGGCCTATTCTGGTGGTGGTTTTGACAACGGAGTCAGTTCCCACGTGGCGAAACCTTCTATGAGTTCAGGTACGCAGCGTGTTGCAAAAGTTACTGCTGGAGCGACATATACTGTTACCATTACTCACAGTGGAATTGTTCCTTACGAGAAAAAGGGTGTTACGATAACAGACAGCCAAACGATGGATTTCGTGGTTGGCCCTGAAAATGGTTCATGGACAGGCTATCTTCTTACAGAGCAGCAGGGTTATTCAACTAAAGGAGATGCAGTTATCTCGTTCGGAGTATCAAACAAAAAAGTAGGTATAGGAAGAGTTGATTTTAGATTTGTAAGTGTAACAATGAGCGGTTATAATGATGTCAATATTAATAATGATGGATCGTTTTATTTTTCTGATGGACATTTAACGGTAAGAGGAACTTTTACATCAAATAACAGCTGTACTGGTTCTGCCAGTTATCATGATGATTTTGGCACATTCGGTGAAAGCATGGAATGGATCGCAGACCCTGGTTTCATCATGCAAGGCCATATCCTTGAAAACAACACCGGTCTTTCCGGGGTCACCGTGAAAATCACCGATTATCTTTATACAATTTCATCATCAACTGGCGCATATGGCTTTAGGGGAATTCCAAACGGCATATTCACATTTACCCCTGTTTTAGACGGTTATACCTTCATTCCTCCGAGCCTTCAAGTTACCGTCAATGGCGCGGATATAAAACTCCCGGATATCGCCGCAATAAAAGACCCTGTATTCAACCTGCAAGGCAGGGTCCTCGAAAACAACACTGGTCTTTCGGGAGTCACCGTGAGTCTCTCCGGCAATGGGCAGAATCATTTCGCTACGACATCATCAACAGGTGATTATACCTTCTCCGTAAGAAATGGCAAATACACACTCACAAATCATCTATACGGTTACACATTTACTCCGCCGAGCGCAGAAGTTACCGTTAATGGCACGGATATAACTTTTCCAGATATAGCCGCTGTGCAAATTGATTTTGCGTCACTGGTTATCATGAAACCGATTCCAGCCGGGAGTTTTTCGATGGGGCAGGAAGGGATAGATACTCCGGTGCATACGGTGACGCTTTCATCATTTGAAATGAGCGCATTTGAGATAACACAGGGCCTGTACAATTCGCTCGTCGGCTCAAACCCGTCGAAATTCATCGGCGACGACAATCTGCCGGTGGAGAATATGAGTTGGTTTGATGCGATCAAGTTCTGTAACCGGTTGAGTACGAAAGGTGGGTTTCAGCCATGCTACGATGATAGCTCTGGGGTGTGTGATTACAACATGAACGGGTTCCGTCTGCCGACCGAGGCGGAATGGGAATATGCCTGCCGAGCTGGTAGCACAACGATATATAATCTTGGAAACGAGAATAGTGATTTGGAACGTGCCGGGTGGTATTATCAAAACAGCAGCAATAAAACGCATCCGGTGGGCGAGAAGACACCGAATGCATGGGGTTTGTACGACATGCACGGGAATGTCTCAGAATTGTGTAACGACTGGTATGGGGACTACACGAGTGGGAGCGCAACCAATCCAATCGGCGCACCATATTACTATGTTGCGGTGCGCGGTGGCGATTGGAGCAGCTACAATTTCTGCCAGTCAGCCTATCGTAATACCAACACCCCCTCGAGCTACAAGACCACAGGTTTCCGCGTTATCCGCCGGGACTCATTCAGACTGGAAGGCAATGTTCTCGGAAACAATTCGGGTCTTACAGGGGTCATCGTGAATCTTTCCGGCAATGGACTGAATCTCTCTGCAACGTTATCACCGACAGGTGAGTATACATTCCAAATTCCCAACGGATCATACACGATCACACCTGTACTAACCGGTTATACCTTCACCCCATCAAGCGTATCGGTGACTGTCAACGGGGCGAATATTACCATCCCGGATATTAAAAAAGACCCTGTATTCAGCGTGATAGGCAAGGTTCTCGAAAACAACACCGGTCTTATCGGAGTCACCATGAATCTTTCCGGCAATGGACTGAATCTCTCTGCAACATCATCACCGACAGGTGAGTATACATTCCAAATTCCCAACGGATCATACACGATCACACCTGTACTATACGGATGTACCTTCACCCCATCGAGCGTACCGGTGACTGTCAACGGCGCGAATATTACCATCCCGGATATAACCAAAATCTCATTTTTTAACCTGCAAGGCCATATCCTTGAAAACAACACCGGTCTTTCCGGGGTAAACGTGATTCTTTCCGGTAATGGACCGGATCTGTCGGTAATGTCATCACCGACAGGTTCGTATTCATTCCAAATTACCAACGGCACATATACGATCATACCTGGGCTCTACCCATATTTCTTTACCCCACCGAGCGTGCAGGTGACCGTTAACGGTGCAGATATAACCGTTCAGGATATCGACGCCACAAAACCCATCGCCCCCGTGGGCACAACTGAAATCCAGGGTATTAAGCTGGTTTCCATTTTGGCCGGGAGTTTCCAGATGGGGGATGAAGCGGGAGATGAATGGAGCCAGCCTGTGCACACTGTTACCCTCTCGCCATTTGAGATGAGCGTGTATGAAATAACCCAGGGTCAGTATGAGGAGGTCATCGGGAGCAATCCCTCGGGGTCATTTTGGGTCGCCAATTTGCCAGTGGAACAGATGAGTTGGTTTGACGCGATCAAGTATTGCAATGCATTGAGTGAGAAAGCGGGTCTGGGTAAATGCTACGACGAAATCTCAGGGGAATGTGATTTCACAAAGAACGGATTCCGGTTACCGACCGAAGCGGAGTGGGAGTATGCTTGCCGTGCAGGAAGCACGACAGCGTATAATCTCGGAGAAGCGGAAAGTGATTTGGCTCGTTCAGACTGGTATAATTCCAACAGCAATAATTATAATCACCCCGTAGGACAGAAGACCCCCAATGCATGGGGATTGTATGATATGCATGGGAATGTGTCGGAGTGGTGTAACGACTGGTTGGGGTACTATACAAGCGGGAGCGTAATGAATCCTACGGGGCTATCATCAGGTTCATCTCGGGTGATTCGGGGCGGTAATTGGAACTTTGATGCCAATGATTGCCGGTCGTCTTTCCGATTTGGAGGTAATCCGAAGTACTTTAGTGACATAACCATCGGTTTCCGCGTTGTGCGCAGGCCGTAACTGATGCACCATTCGAGGGACAAGGAGGTTTTTTATTATGAAAATTAGAGTGATTGTGCGATATAAAGTGTTGACTTATTGCATACCGCCTTATGTACGTTCTATTTGAACCACGCTTAAAAACCGCATGACATTTATTAAAAAGTTGGATTGATCTGAATCGACCGAATCGCACGCTGAAGGTAACCCACAAAGTATATTGGAGTGATTTATGTACAAGTTATTTCAGGTGGTTGTGCTGATAGTTCTTTCTCTCATTATTCATGCAACAGTGGTTTTTTCAGCGGTTACCGGTACGGTGATAGACACGAAGGGCG
>JBAYHX010000249.1:0-5298 GCA_041665965.1 Candidatus Latescibacterota bacterium | reverse complement strand
CCCCCTTGCGGGGGGCAGGAACAGCATGTGGCTCCTCAACTTCCCTTGCACCCATTTATGGGGGAAAGAGATTGAGGGAAAGGGGGGTTGAGTAGGTTTGCTGAGTCAACTAGATAAGCGATTATTCATTAAGGTTGAAATATAAAAACACAGGCTATATATTATCATGTAAGTATTTCATATGGAAGGGGTACTAATGTATATATTTTATAAAAATGTCATAAAAGAGCACATAGCCCCGTTTTTCTTCGCCTTTTTTGTGATCATGTTTATTCTCATTTTAAAACTCATGCTCGACATTGTTACCGCGCTTATATCAAAAGGTGTGGAAATACTTGTTCTCACAAAGATATTCGCCTATAGTCTTGCATACATGGTAGCGCTAGTAGTTCCGATGAGTGTACTTGTGGCTACAGTCATGGCGTTTGGCCGTATGGGAGCCGCGAGTGAGATTATTGCAATGAAATCAGCCGGGATATCCATGTATAGGATTATAGCTCCTATTTTGATAATTGCATCTTTTATGGCATTCGGAATGGTGTGGTTTAATAATAATATTCTCCCGGAGGCAAATTACCGTGCGAGTAACCTGAGCGCTGCTGTGTTTTTTAAAAAACCTTTTCTCACATTTAACAATCGAGAGAAACAATTTATCAATGACATACCTTCTGTTGTAATACGCGTAGAATCAATCGATTATAAAACGGAAGAATTGAAAGGAATTTCCCTTTTCCGCAGTAACAAAGGGGTATATCAGGATCTTATCGTTGCCGACTCGGGGAGGTTCGTCACAAGGCCGGACAGTACCGGTTTGACTCTTCTTCTTAAAAATGGAGAACTTCACCATAGTGACTCCAGGAATCCTGACCGGTATGTTAGGATTGATTTTACAGAATTTGACCAGAATTTCAGCATGGATTCAAGACTTGATGCCGATTATCGAAATTCACGAAACGATCGAACCAAGTTATCCTCAATGATGAAAAAAGATGTCGAAAAGTATCAAAACGATAATATTGCACTGCATAAAGAATTACAAAGGAAAATGCGTGGAGAGCCGGTTCAGGAAGAAAAGGCCCGGATTTTACAAAATATCAATATAAATAACAAACAGATTGCATCGTATAAAGTAGAGATACATAAGAGAAATTCTATTCCCTTTGCTGCGATAATTTTTGTTCTTATCGGATCTTCTCTTGGTATTCTGGTTAAACGGTCAGGAGCATCTATAGGTATTGGGCTGTCAATTGGATTTTTTGCCGTATATTATATGTTTCTTAACGGAGGCGAGAGCGTCGGTGACCGTATGTTGATTGCCCCCTGGCTTTGCATGTGGGCTCCAAATATCGTGATGGGAATACTGGGGATATTTCTATTCAGATATGCGGCAAGGAGATAGGCATGAGTATCCTTACAAGATATATTCTCAAAGAATTTATATCCTTTCTCGGATATTCCCTTCTTGCTTTTGCGGTCATTTTCATCCTCATAGATTCAGTCGAGATGATGGATAAATTCATCGACAGCGACGCCGGATTAAAACTTATTTTTATCTATTACCTTTTTTATCTTCCCTTCATTCTTGTGCTTACCCTTCCGTTGTCGATGCTCCTTGCCACAACATTCAGCCTCGGTCGCCTGGTCGGAGACAACGAAATAACTGCTATGAAGGCCGCCGGGATAAGCCTGTATCGGATTTTTCTACCAATATATATTTTTGCATTGTTTATGAGCCTGGCAGGTATGGTTATGGCTGAAGCCGTGGTTCCATGGACAAATATTCAACGTCAGGATGTCAGAGATGTAATAAATGCCCGCCGAATGGGAAATAAGACATTTACATACCATTTATCCTTTTCCAAAACTCATGAACTGGACCGTGACGATGTATTCCTGATAAACCGGGATGGCAGAATTATTCATTCTGCTACTTACCACTCACAGACAAAAACTGCGCAAAATGTATTTATCATTAATACGACTGAATCCGTTATGAATTCGGATACAGGAACAGCATATAAGATGATTGCATCGAGGATTGACGCCGATTCATTGGTATATTCGCAGGGGAACTGGACATTGTACCAGGCGGTCGAGCGCATATTTACGGATGATGGAGTAAAAATGACGCATTACTCTTCTCTACCTGCTCCTTTTATAACAAGGAAACCCTCAGATTTCGCTAAAATTGATCTTAAGCCGGAATCTATGGATTACTTTGAGCTGAGGAATTTTATAAAAGGTGTAAAGGAAAAGGGAGGAAACGCTTCACAATGGCTTATCGATTTATATCTGAAAATTGCTTTCCCGTTTGTTACTTTTGTAATCGTGTTTTTTGGGGCTCCTCTTGCGGCGGGTTCGGTAAAAAGGGGAAAAACAGCAGCATTTGGCATTGCATTGATAATAAGTTTTATGTTCTATACATGCATTAACATATTGCAGGTTTTAGGCCGAACAGGAACGATGGATCCTATAATTGCGGCATGGTTGTCGAATATACTATTTTTCTGCATCGGATTTATCCTTCTGATGAAAGCCAGCAAGTAGGGAACAAGGGGAGGGTGGGATTATTAGATAAAACTTTCGCATATAGCTTATATAGATTTAATACTTCAAGTCTTCGTTATATTTTTTGCTTACTTTTAAAAAGCTTCTATTTTTGATGTTCGCCCTTCTTACCTCTACTTATCCCGTATTTTTTCATTTTCCGATACAATGTTGTCCGGTTTATTCCCAAAAGCTTTGAAGCGATTTTGCATTCACCGTCGCACAATTTTAAGATATGAGAAATGTGTTTTTGCTCGATCTCATTGAGAGTAGGATATGTATGACTGTTTTTACTAACATCCGGAGATGTTTTTTCCGAAGTGTTATTCTGGACAGGAGAAAAATCACCGAGTGAATATCTGATGAGTTGGAGGGGTATAATAATTTCAGGTTTAATACTGAACCTCCTCAAAAGATCGGAAAACTCATTTATCGTTTCTCTGTCCTTGCTGTTGAACTCGATGATTTTTTCCATGAATTTATTGAGGTCGATCTTTTAAAGAGGTTGCACAACAGCACCATGAGCTGGTTTAGCGGAAAAAAGTATATTCTCTCTTCTATTATCCTGAGAAAGCTCAGGGTGGCTATCCCGAAGATATTTGCCATAATATAATTCACGAACAGAATCCATAATTTTTGAGATATCGGCATCACGGGCGAGAGCTATGGCGCATCCGCCGAAACCAGCTCCGGTCAGACGTGCTCCGAAAGCCCCGGTTTCACGCATAATCGAAGTAAGAGCATTAAGTTCTGGGGTGGAAATGCCATGGTTTTCATCACAGCTTTTATGGGATTCATTCATAAGTTTTCCAAATTTTACCGGATCACGGTTACAAAGGGCTTCACAACTCATTTGCACACGTTCAGTTTCGGTTAGAATATGGAGAACTCTTTGCCGTATGAGAAAACCGTCTTCCGGTTCCGGCATAGGAATACCATGACGGGTAAGGAGGTATTTCATGGTTAGAGATTCAGATGTGTCCCCGGTAATCGATGCAACGTTTTTAAGTGAATAAGATTGAGACGGGAATGTTTCATCTACAAATTCATCAACATTCTTAAATTGGGTATAGAAGTCCTGTTGTGGAAGATCCCCAAGTCTTTTCAAACGAGGGTTTACCGGATGCAATGAATTGATCATCGCTGTGGCAAGACGGCATTCAGCCGGACGACGGTTATATTTAACAAGTGCATTTTCAGTTTTTGCTGACCGTATCAGAGAATGTGCTACGATAACTGAGCAATCAGCTGGAAACGGATAGTAGGTGCATCGTAAAGGGAAAAAATCTATCTTGACAGATTTATTAACCTTGCCGAGAAGGCAGATAGCCTGATCCATTCCTCCTCCCTGGGTACCAACATATCTTTCGCCTTCCGCCATCATTTCCGCAATTTCCATTGTTGGCAGTATAATAGAATTGACGGCAAGCAAAGAGAGGGCGGAAGCTATTACCAGGGCAGAAGAGGAGGAGAGTCCCGCTGAAGCAGGAATGTCACCGTCAAATAAAACATCCATTCCGTGAAGATTTGAATGTATTTCATCGGCAAGCTTGGAAACTGCAGCTTTTATATAGTTTGACCAGTGTCCTTCCGGTGATGGCGTAATATCTTTCCCGATTTCGAATTCCGCCGGAGGAAAGTCGTTATTTCGATTTACCATAGAAATCATTTTATCTTTTCGAGCACAAACAGCAGCAGTAATCGAGAACGGGATGGAAATCGGCATAACCGGGAAACCATTGTAATCAGTATGCTCACCGATTAAATTGACTCTTCCCGGCGCTATGACAATAAATTCAAGCGAACGACCGAATTTCATTCTGAACTCATCTAAAAATTCATTTTGTACCATAGTACAAACCTTTTTCAGAAGAATATAAAGTTAATCGAGAAGACCATTTGCCGCTTCTAAATCTAACGCAGTCCCGACATCTTTCCAGTAACCGGATAAGATATATCCTTTCAACACATGACCATCAGCCTGCAACATTCCAAAAATGTCAGTCAGCTCATACTCGCCGCGAGGTGAAAGACCCAACCGTGCGGTATATTCAAATATCTTATTGTCGAGAACCATGATACCGGCATTATTTAAATTTGTTGTTGAAGTACCCAGAGGAGGTTTTTCTACCATTCGGATAATATTGTCATCATCATCGATGTATACCGCGGCGCCACGGTAGGGGTCATCAACCCTGTTCAGACCCATAACGACGTCGCAGGAACTGCTATGAAAATATTTAAGCATCCCACGGTAGTTTTCCCTGGGTGTGATTACATCCCCGAAAGTAAAAACAAAAGGTTCTTTGTCGATATAATCTTTTGCAAGATGAAGAGCAGATCCTGTTCCATTTTGTACTGTCTGCTCGATATAGGTAATAGCGATTCCCCGTGACGAACCATCGACAAAATAGTTCTGAACAACAGATTGTTTATACCCGACAACGATTCCTAAGTCAGTGATACCTGCATACTGTAAATATGTGATGATATGTTCCAGCATGGGTTTGCCTTTAATCATCACCATCGGTTTTGGTATTTCTTTGGTGATTTCCTTCATTCGAGTACCCTTGCCTGCCGCAAGAATAACTGCTTTCATTCAACCTCCGACGATGAGAATATTTTTTATCAAACCTTCCTTTACAAGTTAAAATACAGTCGATACTATATAAAAGCAAAAAATATCTCTTACAAAATAAAAATTACCCCGATGAAATGAAATAGTTGGCAATGGTATGAATACCAAAGAAT
>JBAYHX010000248.1:0-5301 GCA_041665965.1 Candidatus Latescibacterota bacterium | reverse complement strand
TGCCGATACCCTTGCCGGAATCCGTGAGGCAAAGCGTCTCGGTGCGCCGGTTATGGGAATTGTGAACGCAGTGGGAAGCTCGATCGCACGGGAGTGCGGGAAAGGAGTATTTCTGCATGCCGGGCCGGAAATCGGGGTAGCCTCGACAAAGGCTTTCACCAGCCAGGTGGTTGTTCTCTCGCTCCTTGCCCTTCAAGCAAGCCGTATGAGGAACATGCCGCTCCGTGACGGCCTCATTTTCATCGATGCGCTGCGGAAGTTGAGCGGGCAGCTTCAGGAGACTCTTGAACTTAGCGACACCATCAAATCCATTGTGCAGAAATACCTTCATTTCACCAATTTTCTCTATATCGGCCGTCTGTTCGAATATCCGCTGGCGCTGGAAGGCGCGCTCAAACTCAAGGAGATTTCCTACATCCATGCCGAGGGGATTCCTGCCGCCGAGCTGAAACACGGGCCGATTGCCCTGGTAGACAAAAACATGCCGGTAGTGGCTCTGGCCGCCCAGAGCAGAAATCTCGACAAGATTATCTCCAATATGAATGAAATCCGCGCCCGCGGCGGGAGAATCATCGCTGTGGTAACCGAGGACTCTGCCGGTCTGGAAAATCTGGCCGAGGACATTATCCGCATACCGCGCACCCTTGACCCGCTGGTTCCGGTGCTCGGGGTTGTCCCGCTGCAGCTTATCGCGTATCATATAGCGGTCGCACGGGGCTGCGATGTGGACCGTCCGAGGAATCTTGCCAAAAGCGTGACGGTTGAGTAGATTTGAAACTATGGGCACGGGAAAGAAATGTACTAACCCGCAGCAAGCTGCGAGAAATTCTTTCGATTAAAACAGCCTCCCCAATCCACCGGAGGGGGGCTGCAGTGAGGAAAAAGACCGTGAAAAGATTAAAGGAAATGCAGTTCCCTGATGACCGCAGCTATTCCGTCGATCACGGGTGGGTGAAACAGGAAAACGGAGTTGTACGGATCGGCATCAGCGACTATGCCCAGAGCGAGTTGGGGGATATCGTGTATGTGGATCTGCCGGAAATCGGCAGGAAGGTGCAAAAGGGCGGCGAATATGGCACTGTCGAGTCGGTGAAGTCGGTATCGGCGCTGAGCATGCCGGTCAGCGGGCTGGTGACAAAAGTAAATCCGGCGCTGGTTGACTCTCCCCAGTCATTGAACACAAGCCCCTATGATAACGGGTGGATAATCGAAATAACTCCTGAAAATCCTGATGAATTTAACTCTCTCATGACCGCTCGAACCTATCTGGCCATGCTCCAGGGAGAAAAGTAGTTACTCTGTCATTTTTGGAATATGTATGCCGGAAAACAAGTCATACCGTCTGAATCCCAAAAAAAAACCATCATGGTTGAAAAAAAAGATTGAGTACGGTTCCATCTTCCAGAACGTTCAGTCTGTTCTGGAATCCGGCCGGCTCGCTACTGTCTGCGAGGAAGCGCTCTGTCCCAACCGTGGAGACTGCTTTTCACAGGGAACTGCAACCTTTTTGATCTTGGGGAAACGATGCACCCGTCATTGCAGTTTCTGTGCTGTCGCTTTCGGGCCGGAAGGCCTGCCGGACCCGGCAGAACCCGGACGGGTCGCAGAAGCGGTTACCGTTCTTGGATTGAAATATGTAGTGATAACTTCGGTGACCCGTGACGATCTCCCGGATGGCGGGGCAGGACATTTTGCCAGCGTCATTGACGCAATCCGCTTAAAGTCCCCAAAAACACTCATCGAAACGCTTATCCCGGATTTCCGGGGGCTGGAGACTGCGCTGGACACCATTGTTTCCGCCTGTCCGGATGTACTCAGCCACAATATTGAAACGGTGCCCCGTCTCTATCCCCTGGTTCGCCCCGAATCCAATTACCAAAGGTCTCTCGATATTCTGAAACGCGCGGGAGAATGTGACCGGAGCATCGTTCTTAAATCCGGACTCATGCTGGGAATGGGGGAAACCCGTGAGGAACTCTGCGCAGTCTTTTCCGACCTGAGTTCTTCCGGTTGCTGCATTCTCTCTCTGGGACAATACCTTCAGCCCGAAAGCGAAAATCACCCGGTAGAACGCTATGTCACCCCTCACGAATTCGAAGAGCTGAAGGAGATTGCGCTGGCAAAGGGTATCAGGGAAGTCGCGAGCGCCCCTTATGTCCGCAGTTCATACCATGCGTTTGAAATGTATACGGCGCTTAAAAATAATCCTGCCCGGAATATGGTTCAAAGCAGTTACAGGATTGAGTGACAGGAATACTCCGGTTATACATTCAACACATTGGGAACTCAGATATGGAAGCTTTTTTGGGGTTGTTTACAACCCGCAGATCGGCATCTGTCCTACTGAATACGGAATGTACACACCCGCTTTCAAATTTTTGATTGCGGAATCGATAACCGCCTGCCCGCCTTTTACACAAAAAAGCCCATGACCCGGGAAAAGCCCTTCGATACCGAGACCAGCCAGCCGCGGCAGACTTTTGTGGTACTCGATCAGATTCGATCCCGGATAGTTGAGAAACCCGAGGATGCCGCCCCAGAAGAAAATATCGCCGTCGAACATGCATTTGATGCCGTCAAGCTCCATGATATAACATACCGAATCGGGAGAATGGCCGGGTATATTCATTGCGACAATATTGACTCCACCAATTTCGAATTCTTCAGCGTCCCGGACAGGATGATCAACCGGACAATGAATATAAAAGTAATCGGGAGCGTAAAGGCCGCACGCTTTCGCGTCGTTGACCCAGAGTTCTTCGTTATTCCCCGTTTCGAGCATGTGTTTCCCTGTGTTCCCACTTATCCAGACCTTGCATCCGAATCTGTCTTTTAACGCTTTTGCGCCGCGGGCATGATCGGTATGGTGGTGGGTAAGAAGAATGTGGCTGATATTCTCCGGATCGAATCCCTCATCCTGAATGGAACGGATGAGTCCCTCCGTGTCATATCCATTTCCTGCATCGATAAGAAATAATCCCTGACGGCCTTTTATCAGATACACATGACAGTCGCCGCCGCCTGTAAGCCCCAGAGGTGTATCGCCGACAAGATAAATCGACCTTGTTATTCTCATAGAGACCTCCAAAACAGCATAATATTTTGGCGTATAAACTGTTACCCTCTCTTGATCAGGAAAGGGTGGCCAAAGGCCGGGTGAGGTTTTTAGAGTATCGTGTTGTCATAGCGTTATTGTCGTTCCCGTTTTTCCGGCCTCTATAGCTTTTACCAGCACCAGGTAGTCCCTGTATGCTTTTTCCAGTGTACTTACAACTGGTTCCCCGAAACGGATTGCCCGGAAAAAATTTTCATATTCACCGGTGTATCCATGCTCTTTATCAACAATTTCAGTCTTTGGCGCCGATTCGGGAATGAATGTCGTGATACTGTCCCCGTAACTGTCCACAACAAGTGTGCCTTTATCGCCGAAGATGTGGAGTGAGTTTGCCCGCAGGCCTTTGGAACTGTATAGCATATTGATGGTTCCTGCAACACCGCTGCGGGTTGTGAAATCCGTGAGCATGGTATCGATTTTCCCTGCATCCGGGTTGATACACGCTGTTCTCGCCGAAACGGTTGCAATTTCTCCAAAAAGGTCATGAATAGCGGCGGTGATATGCACCCCTCCATCGATAATGAACCCGCCGGGATAGGTTGCATCATCCAAGCGCCACCGGGTATTGAGATACTGGATATTCGCAGCGGATGTAACATTGGTGAAAAAATTCCATATGACCGCATAAACGTTCCCGACCGTTCCTTTTGCGATGATTTCCGCTGTGCGGCTATATAGTTGGCGATACCGGAAATTTTCTGCAACGATCAGTCTTACATCCGTTTTCTTTTCGAGGCGAACCAGTTCGAGAGCGTCGTCGAGAGTGGCCGCAATCGGTTTCTCCAGCATGACATGTTTCCCCGCAGATGCCGCTTCTTCGGTGACCCGGCGATTCAGACCGAACGGAAGAATGATGGAAACTGCATCCACATCACCGCGCGCAAGCACTTCATGATAATCCAGCACATACGGTACTCCACCCACAAGACCTGCAAACGATTTTGCTTTGGGCTCCGAGTGGTTGCACACAACGGCAATCCTGAAACGATCGGCCATCTTTTCGAGCGCAGGCCAGTGCAGTTCACGGGCCGCGATTCCGCAGCCGATAATACCCAGTCTGACAGGTTCCATTATCTATTTCCTCAGTTTGAAGTTATCAGTATGATCTCAAAAATTGATCTGGTCGTCGCTCATCACCCGCTCATCGCCTGTCATCTCAAAGATCTGTTTCATCAGCTCGATATCGTTGGCCGTTTGTTTGACATTACGGCGGGAGAACATTCTCTGCTGGGTAATGACCGCCTGTTCGAGGCTGATTTCGGTCACCTGGCCGATGCTCCGGGCATAGTTGGTAAAACACGGCACATTGGTGGTTACCATGCCATACATCATGCTGCATGCCCCGACAATCTTTCCGGTAAAGAATGAGGTGTTGACCGCTGATTTTGCAAAATCCCCAATGATCGATCCGAGGAACTGCATCCCGGTCTCCGCACGTTTTCCACGGTAATACACCCGCACTTTCCCGTAGGTGTTCTTGAGATCGCTTGTCGAGGTTCCCGCGCCCAGGTTCACCCACTGTCCTACCCAGGAATGCCCAAGAAAACCGTGATGCTGTTTGTTCGAATGAGGCTCGATCACCGTTGCTTCCACCTCGCCGCCGATTTTGCATCCCTCGCCGATGGAGGTGTTGTCTTTGATCGCGGAATGCTCGATGATTTTGGTTCCACTTCCGATATGTATGGGACCTTCGAGGTAATTGAAATGCATTACCTTAACCCCGCTGTCGATAACAACCGGCCCTTTTTCAACCTCAACAGCCACAGTCGAAGCCATGTCTACCGTATCTTCGAGGAATACATTTTTTTGCTTTTCATGATACCGGCCTGAGGAGATGAGATATTCAAGGTTTGAGGAGAAGATACGGAGATGGGATTCAACGATCTGGTGTGGGCGGTCGATGGTGCGAAACAACTCCCTTTCGAGGGGAAGCCCCTGATCGAGAAGCAGAGAACCGATGGATTGTGAGGATATTTCCGGCCCCAGTTTTTTCCCCGCGGGAACAAGCGCCGCAGCGACACGGTTACCGCTGGTAGTGATAAAAGGATCGCCTGCTTTGATAAGGTCACTGATCGTCTCACGGCAGGTGATATCCGGCTCGACGGACGCATTTATAAACAGAGCCGGGACGCCGTCCTCCGGCCTGGGATCGGGAGCGCTGTCGATTAAAAAATGTTTACGCCTGA
>JBAYHX010000247.1:0-5305 GCA_041665965.1 Candidatus Latescibacterota bacterium | reverse complement strand
GTGTTAGAATGGAAATATACGAATTGTTTCAGTTTCAAATCGATGACAGCTCAGAACATTTATTACTTATTGCTCCATAATATGTTATGACTTTTTGTGAACATTTATCTTGGACACCAGTGAAAACAGTAAAAACAATCAATGCTTGTCCTTCGGGTAATAACGATTTTTAGTCTTTATTGGTTTTTCCGAACTTGATAAAGAATACCAGAATACCAGGAAAACGAGCCGATTATTCTATCCGGAACATTTTTTTCTTTACCCTTCCTGGTAAATTCCTTTAATTGCACTATGAGAATATCCAGAGAAATATTTTAATAGAGAATTCAAGTGAAACATTTCTCCGCCGTTCTTTCGATCCTTCTTTCCCTCTTTTCGGGTTCTCATGCCTATTCCGCTTCGCTGGTCATCAACGAGATCATGTTCAATCCGAACGGCAATGAAAACGCCCGTGAATATGTGGAGATTCTGAATCTGTCGGGTCAGACGGTTTCCCTTGAAGGCTGTTCCATCGGCCAGGGGGATTCTTTCGATAAGATCATCGCGACACAGGGGACGTCATGGCTGGTTCCCCCCGGCGGGTTCGCGCTCATCATGGACCCCGATTATTTTTCCGCCGGAGAGCTGTATGCCGGGATACCGGATTCGACTCTTTTCTTTACGGTTCCGGACAAAGCCATCGGGTCGGGAGGGCTTTCGAACACCAATCCGAAATCGGTCTCCCTGCTTTCTGCGAATGGGGACACGCTTTCATCTGTCAGCTACCTGCTCGACTGCCCGGCGGGGCATTCCTGGGAGCGGGTGATGCCTTCGGGCGGCGACGGGGCCGATAATTACCGTCCTTCGAAAGAGAGCGACGGCACCCCCGGAAGAGTGAATTCGGTCACGCCCCCTTCTATAAATCCATCGTTGAGTTCCGATTGCCTGCGGTACGGAACCTCAGAACCGAAACAGGGGGAAGGATTCGATCTGTACCTCTCCTGCCGTAACAGCGGTCTTGTGCCTCTTGCCGGAATCACCGTGCGCGTCAAAATCAGCCCCGACATTTCCATCGGGAGTGTTACGTTTGACCGGGAGGTCGCGCCCGGAGAAAAATCCGGGGAAGAAATTCTGCACATCCCCTCTCTGCCGGGCGGTTCTTTGCAGATAGAGGCGGTGATCGATTCTCCCGGCAGCATCAATTGGGCTTCGGACGATACCCTTCGGGTCGATCTGGATGTTCCGGTCTCTGTGGGGACTGTTATCCTCAACGAGATCATGGCCGCGCCGTCCGCAGGCCCCGAATGGGTGGAGGCGCTGAATACCGGGAATGCGCCGGTCAGCCTGAGAAAATGGAGCATGAGCGACCGTACCGGGAAGCTTTCGGAAGGAATCGGCACGTTTGCGTTTCTTCCTTCCGGCGGGTATGCGGTCATCACCGGCGATTCCTCTTTGGCCGCGCTGCCTTCTGGTGCGCTTTTCCTGACTGTAAAGAAATTCCCTTCCCTCAACAATGACGGCGACTCCGTCATCCTTTTCGATGCCTCCGGAGGAATTGCCGACAGCGTTGTCTATTCTTCAGCAACGGCAGACGTGAGCCTGGAACTGATTTCTCCACGGCTCCGCAAGAGCACAACAGGCTGGGCTGAAAGCACGGATATATCCGGAAGCACTCCGGGCGCCAGAAACAGCATTTTTTTCGATCCGGATTCCGGCGAATCTTCGGAAAACAAGGCTGTGCTTTTGATAGAACCGAATCCTTTTCTTGAAAAAACATCCCTCACCTACCGTCTTCCCTTTCCGCTGGCCAGAGTCAGGATGACCGTGTATGACCGCCGGGGAAGGAAGGTTGCTGTTATCCGTGAAAGCTCGGAAAGCGGATATACATGGACAGGAACCTGGGACGGCTGCTCGGGGGGAAGGAGACTTCCCTCGGGGCCGTACATTCTCTGGCTGGAGGCGCTCGATAAAGCCACCGGGAAAATGACTGTGATAAAGAAAACGATCGTGGCGGCCTCACGGCTTTGAATGAAAAGGGAGCGTTGCATAAACCGGGCGAAAAGAGTATTTTTACCTTGAAAATTTTTACCGAAATACTGTTCACTTAACCCAAACTGCACTTCGACAAGCTCAGTGCCCGCTGGTTGAGTCTGTCGAAACCAGTCTTAAATGTATAACCGCTGTTCTTTCTCTATTGAATTCGAGACCTTTGCAAGACAATTAATTTCCCTGATTGCATAAAAGGAGGTAGTGCCGTGGATTTAGGTTTGAAAGACAAGGTAGCGCTGATCACAGGCGGGACGAACGGCCTCGGCCTGAGGACAGCGCGGGCTTTTGCAAAAGAAGGCGCTCATGTGTGTGTCTGTTCCATCGACCCGGACGATGTGCTCGATAAAGTCGAAAACGAATTGAATACATATGGCGGAAAGGCCGCGGCGCTCAAAGGAAATGTCTGCATTGCCGAGCAGGCAAACGCTGTTGTCGAGGAGACGGTGAAACGCTTCGGCGGTATCGATATCCTTATCAACAACGTTGGGAAACGTTTTGGTGACAGCCTTTTCGAAGCCACCGAGGAGGACTGGTTCAAAACCTACGATTCCATCGTTTTTCAGGCCGTCCGCATGATAAAGCTGGTTGCTCCCGTGATGAAAAAACGCGGGGGAGGATCCATCGTGAATATTTCCTCGATCTCGGGATGGCTGCCCCAGCTCGCAAAAGGAAGCCAGTACAGCTCTTCGAAAGCCGCGCTTATCTTCCTTGCGGAACCCCTCGCGCTGGAGCTTTGCCACGATAATATACGGGTAAACACTGTTTCGCCCGGCTCGATGGTCAGCCCGGACGGTGTCTGGGAAAAATGGCGTCAAAAGCACCCGGAGGATTTCGAAGTGTACGTCCGCGAGGGATTTCCGATGGAGCATCTCGGGTACCCGGAAGAAATCGCCGATGTCGTCGTGTTCGTCTCATCCCCGCGCGCACACTGGATAAACGGACGTCATATCCCGGTGGACGGCCTTCAGCAGCCCAATCCCGCCCCCGGATACAAGAGCTGGTGAGAAAACGGCAAAAAGGGTAAAAGTATGGCCAAATACAAGACAAAAAAAAACACAACCAAACTAAAAATGGAAACACAGGACCGTTTAAAAACACCTTATTTCCTGGTTCTGTGTTTCTTTTTCATATCAGGAATGACCGGCCTGATCTATGAGATACTATGGACAAGGATGATTGTAAAAATCATTGGCAATGCACCATTTGCAATCAGCATTGTACTGACTGTTTTCATGGGCGGTCTTGGGTTGGGGAGCTACCTGGCCAGCCGGTATATCGACCGCCTGAAAACATCCCGTGAACTGGTGAAAACTTATGGTATTCTGGAGTTGACAATCGGCGCTTACGGCCTGGTTTTGCCCGTGCTGCTTATCGTTTTTAAACCATTGTATGCGCTTTTGTATAACTTTCTTTTCGCACATTTTCTGGTTTATAATCTGTTTACCTTTCTTGGCTGCGCATTATTGCTCCTCCTGCCTGTAACCTGTATGGGGGCCACTCTCCCGGTTCTGAGCCGTTTTTATGTAACAAAGATTTCCCGTATCGGTACCTCTCTAGGTCGACTTTACAGCATAAATACCATCGGCGGGGCGCTCGGCTCACTTTTTTGCGGGTTCTGGATTATAAATTTCTGGGGGATATGGGGATCGCTTGCTTTCGCCATACTGCTTAACACCGGGATAGGACTATCCAGTTTCTACCTTGGCACGAGAAAGGAATACAGGGAAAGTATCAATCCGCAAAAGGATGAGCCTTCAATAACAAAGAAACCGGAGTATACCCGAATTGTCGGGGTTGCGGCCCTGGTTATCTTTGCAGTATCCGGTTTTTGTTCTATGGCGTATGAGGTTATCTGGACAAAATTATTGGGGCTGATTGTCGGTCCTACCACATATTCTTTTACAATAGTGCTGGTGACTTTTATTACCGGTCTGGCAGTTGGAAGCATGTTTTTCGGCTGGCTTGCCGACAGGACAGGGAAACCTGGATTTCTCCTGGTCTACACTCAAATCGCTGCCGCTGTAAGTGCTCTCTTTATCAGCCAGCTTCTTGGAAACAGCCAGGCATTTTTTTCAAAACTTATCTTTACCTTCAAAGACAATTTCTCTCTTCTCATGATGGTGAAATCCAGTCTACTTTTTTCTTTCATGTTTCTTCCAACCTTTTTCCTCGGAGCTACATTCCCCCTTGTCGGGAAACTCTATACAAGCACTCTTAATGTGATAGGGAAATCAATCGGTTTTGCCTATTCGATCAATACCCTCGGCGCAGTGCTCGGTTCTTTTTCAGCCGGATTTATTCTTATCCCTCTTCTGGGAAAGGAAAACAGCCTGAGCTTGCTCTCGGTCATTCAACTGGCTACAGTTCTGATTACGGGGAGTTTCATCACTGTAAGAACCTGGGGAAAAGTAAAAGCACTGATTTCTTTATCCATTGCAGTTTTAATCGGAATAATTTTTTCCTCTTACTACCCGCACTGGGATCGGACTGCTCTCTCGACCGGAAAATATCAAAGGTTTGATATCCCTGTTATAAATGGAATGGGATGGCTTGAAGCATTGGTAAAAGGAAATGAAAAGGTAGAAGTTTCTACGAGAGGTGAACTTGTTTATTTCGGAGACGGTGTCGGCGGATTCACAACAGTTATAAAATATACCGATGTGGCGGGCAAAAAAGATTACTGCCTTTTCAACAGTGGAAAACCGGATGCTTCAACACAGAAAGGTGACATGGTCACCCAGATTATGCTGGCGCATTTCCCCCTGATTTTTCATCCCAATCCGGAAAAGGTGCTTGTACTTGGCCTGGCAAGCGGAATCACCGCCGGAGAAACCCTGCTTTATCCCATTGAAAAACTTGATGTTCTCGATATCAACCAGCAGGTTATTGCTGCAAGCAACTTTTTTCGCCCCTGGAATAATAAAGTGGTATCGAATCCCAAAGCTCACATCATAGTCCAAGACGGCCGCGCCCATATAGAATTGACCAAAAACAAGTATGATGTTATTATTTCAGAACCCTCCAATCCCTGGATGGCCGGTCTTGCGAATTTATTCACCAGAGAATTTTTTGAACTAGTCAAAAACCGTCTTAATGATAAAGGGATATTTGTTCAATGGGTGCATTCCTACCAAATGGATTGGAATACTTTTACTTTAATCGGACGGACATTCCAAAAAGTATTCCCGAACGGCAATCTTGCCAGGACTTCTGATACAGGAGTAGATTTTCTTTTGATCGGTTTCAAGGGAGATAATGGCCTTGATATGGATACACT
>JBAYHX010000246.1:0-5322 GCA_041665965.1 Candidatus Latescibacterota bacterium | reverse complement strand
AATCGAGGCTGTTACCTCAAAAATGATCCAGGAAACCTCTGAAGAAGTATTTAACATCTCAAATTTAAAAACAGTTATTGTAACATCATAAATATTAATACGATATTCTCACTTATTATGCGCACTCTATTTTGAATATTCATAGATTGTATGACAACTGAGAGGATTCAATGTTACAGTATACCTTATTACGACAAATACCCTCATTGCAAGAAGGTTCGGTTCGTATCATGGGGTGGGTAACTCATGTCAGGTCGAGTGGTAAACTTATCTTTATCGAGATGCGTGATGGAACCGATAGTATCCAATGCGTAGTTTTCAAAGGTGATGTTACAAAGGATATTTTCGAACTTGCAAACCGTTTGACCCTCGAAACATCAGTTATTGTTGATGGCGTCATTAGACGCGACAACCGTTCTAAAATGGGATTTGAGATAGGTGTTAATAATATTGAGGTAATACAAATACCTTCTGATGATTTTCCTATTTCTCCAAAGGAACATGGTGTAGCTTTCCTTTTGGAAAAAAGACATCTCTGGCTACGTTCTTCCCGTCAAACCGCAATCCTTCGGATACGTGCTACGATTATAAAAGCGGCGAGAGATTTTCTTGATAATGAGGGCTTTGTTATTTTTGACACACCTATTTTTACACCGGCTGCTTGTGAAGGAACTACAACGCTTTTTGAAACAAAGTATTTTGATGAAAGCGTATATTTGACCCAAAGCGGCCAACTCTATAATGAGGCCGGTGCAATGTCTTTAGGACGGGTATACTCATTTGGTCCGACATTTCGTGCTGAAAAATCCAAAACCCGACGTCATCTTACTGAATTCTGGATGGTAGAGCCCGAGGCTGCTTTTTTTGATCTTGACATGGATATGGATCTTGCAGAACATTTTGTGTTTTATATTGTTAAATCTGTTCTTGATAATAATCGTAAGGAACTTGAAATATTAGAACGTGACATTACATTTCTTGAAAATATTACACTTCCTTTTCCTAGAATAACTTATGACCGTGCGATAGAGATACTGATAGAAAATAATATGCCTGTTACCTGGGGCAGTGATTTCGGTGGAGACGAGGAGACAATTATTTCGCAGAATTTTACCAGTCCCGTATTGATTCACCGATACCCGTCTTCTATAAAAGCATTTTATATGAAAGAAGATCCCAGTCGTCCCGATGTCGCTTTATGCTGCGATATGATTGCTCCTGAAGGGTATGGTGAAATTATTGGCGGCGGACAACGTGAGGATGATTATGAGCGGCTTCTTTTCAAAATCAAATCACACAACTTACAAGTTGAACTTTTTGAATGGTATCTCGATCTTAGAAAATACGGGTCAGTTCCTCACGCAGGTTTTGGTTTGGGAATAGAGAGAACAGTCGCATGGCTTTGCGGACTAAAACATGTACGAGAAACGATTCCTTTCCCGAGACTGATGGATAGGATAAGACCGTAAAAAAGCGAATAAAAACGACAAAATAATAAATAGTTTACATAATATATATTATGCGCTATAATGATTGGGCTTATTTTCTCGTTATTTTCTTGTTATTCCGATGTTTTCTGGAAAAATATGAAATAAATATTGGAACAGCTCCTCCCACAAATAATGCAATAAGTAGATACTTTATCATCTCTTCCATCGTAATTCTCTCACTTAAAAAACAGGGATAGTCGATCGACTATCCCTGTAAGCCAGACCTTTCCTATAGATGTTTTATTTCTTCTCTTCCGGAGAAGCAGGCTGACCGACTGATGATTTCGCTGCAGGTGCACCCCCTGGATTTTCCGCGGCTTTTTCTTTGAATTCAGCAATATCTTCGTCGGTCCAGAAAAAATGAGATCCTTCCGTTACATCTGCCACCCATTTTGTAGAGAGAGTTAAACCATCGGAGGAATCTTTATCTCCATTGACATCTTGTTCATTTTCGATTCCAATTGCAATACCTTTTTTATCATCGAACATATATTTAAAACTACCGTCGAGATTTGGGTTGTACTGTGGAATTTCTTTAGACATGGTCAGGTAGCTGATTTTAACATAGATGCCATTTGTGGCAAAGTATTGATTTTCCAAATTAATAATCTGTTTCAGCTTGCTCCTGAGTTCCTGGCTATCCATAGCTGTTTTCACATTGATATTTTTTTTTGTTCCCATTGCAAAAATGACAAAAATCACGATGGCAATTAAAGCGCATACTCCAAATATATACGATATTGTTCGCCTTATTTTAACCTTTCGTGCAATCTTTTCTTCTTCTGTGAGCTGTGGCTTCGGCATTGTTTCCTCCCTTTTCCATTTAATAAATTAATAAAATAGTTTCAGCACCATTCTATAGACGAAATTCTTCAGTCATCACATCATAAACAACCGGAATGAAGTGCCTGTTCAATTAAATAAAACTTTTATAACATATCTGAATATTCCTGAATCCAACCATTATGTAAGCCATTTTCCTCATACGACTCCAAAGCCTGCTGATATTCAAAGCTGCTAACCTTACGGTTCATATGGTGAAGCTTAAGAGCTTGATATGCAGGAAAATACTGACCCATTATACTAACAAAAACATCGGTAGAAATCTTACTGGAAAGATATTTCATCGTTTCAAATGTTCCGGCAAGATTTTCAGGAAGAATCAGGTGACGGACAAGTAGACCTTTTACTGCTATTCCGCGATATGTTTTTAGATTCCCAACCTGCTGATACATTTCGAATAATGCGTTACGGTTATTCTCAGTATAATTCTCAAATCCTGAAAGCTCTTTCGCGTCAACATCTGATGAATATTTTGCATCCGGTAAATAAATATCTATAATGCCGGCAAGAAGTCTGACTATTTCCACCCTCTCATATCCACTTGAATTATATACAATCGGTATTTTTAATCCTTTTGAGGCAGCGAGTTGAATTGCCGATACAATTGATGGAATAAAATGGGTTGGTGTTACAAAATTGATATTGTGACAACCGCGATCCTGTAGTTCCAACATCATTTCAGCAAGACGATCATCCGTTACTTCATTCCCAACACCCAGTTGGCTGATTGGATAATTCTGGCAAAAAAGACATCTTCCCGTACACCCGGAAAAAAATATTGTTCCTGAACCTTTTGAACCACTTATTGGTGGCTCTTCACCGTCATGGACAGTGTAGCTGGCCACTTTCGGCAAATTTCCGGAATGGCAAACACCCTTTTCACCTGAATTTCTATCGACACCGCATATATGTGGGCAAAGGCAACATTTTGAATAGATATTTTTGAGAATTAATAATCTCTTATCTAGTTCTCCGGATTCATAGAGTCCGAGATAACCGGGATTCGCTTTTTTTATAGTATTCACATTAATTTAATGATTCGAGATAAAATGACGCTTCTTCTTTTTCACGTGAGTCCGGAAAATTCTGGACAATAGCCGTTAAATTCTTTTTTGCTGATTCTTTATCACCGGCCTGGATATATGCTTTCCCGGCATTAAGATACATAATCGTGTTAAACATCGATGTTTTATACTTCTGGATGTATTTTTCGTAGGTCCCCGCAGCCTTTTTGAAATCACCTTTTTCTTCATATATGCTTCCAAGGTTATTGAAAGCATTAAAACCATAAACCGGATCTTCTGAATACTTATCTATATACTCCTTATAGTATTTTTCTGAATTATTCAGATCTTTTTGAATATAAAAACGATTCCCAAGCTGAATAAGCGCATCGGCAGCACTGCGTGATCCTCCATACTTATTTACTATTTTTTTCAATAAGTCCGTAGCTTCCGGTGCATTATTCTGAAGAGCAATCATGGCGGCATCATGGGCGTTAATCTCGCCTTTCTTCTTGCCGTTTACAATCAATACCGCAATAAGCGATATCACAACAACAGCCAGAACGATACTTCCGACCTTAATCCATTCTGCACGTAAAAAATCAAGAGCCTGGGCTGATAGAAGCACTAACGGGTCTTTCTTGAGCTCTTTTTTAGTTAATCTCTTGGGTTTCTTTAACATACCAATTATTTACTCCTTATATTTTGTGGATATAATTCCACTTTTTAATGATTCTATTTCGCCCACTAATTTCTTTATCAGCATATTCAACGAATAAGAATAGCACTGTTTCCAAAATAATCCGAGATATTAAATATAAGGAAATATCGAGATAGAGTCAATAAAAGACTCGGAACTGATTGAATCGGATTCAGCGGTATCAACTCCGCCAACACACCTCATCGGAAAAATAATGATAATGAACTTTTCACTAATCCGAAATACCCTCCCCTGCCTCATTGCCTCACATTCACCCTGTATTAATCGTGTAAATCAGAAATAAAATCTCTCGGGTGATGATTCCTATACGTGATATACTATAGTCTGCCCAACGCTTTGTGGTACAAAAATACTGTCCAACTGCTTAATTGATACATCCACGATTGATTGTCCGTTTTTAATGCAGATAATTCCATGACCGGGGAATAATCCCTCAATCCCAAGATTTTTTAATTTGGGGAGACCGACGTGATATCCTTCCATACTTGACATTGGATAGTTCAAAAGCCCAATAACTCCACCGTAATACAACGTATCCCCGTTGAATAAACATCTTCGTCCGTCCAGATTCATAAGATAACACAAGGAATCATGTGAATGTCCGATGACATTGATAGCTTTAATGGTTATGCCTGCTATGGCAAATTCTTCTCCGTCTTCGATACCATGATCAATCGGGCAATGTATGTAGACATAGTCTTTGGCATACATGCCATGCTCTTTTGCAAAAATAACTCCAAGCTCTTCATCGGTACCTGTTTCCAGCAGGTGCTTACCGGTATTGTTGCTGATCCAGACCTTGCATCCAAGACGGTCTTTTAAGGCTTTAGCCCCCCTGGCATGGTCCGTATGATGGTGTGTAATCAATATATGCGTTATATCTTTCGGATCGAAACCTTCTGCTCTGATATTACGAATAATACCATCGGTGTCATATCCGTTTCCCGCATCTATAAGGATAAGACCCGTTGAACCTTTGACTAGATACACATGGCAATCGTTACCTTCTGTAAGTCCTTCAGGTGTTCCGCCGACAAGAAAAATTGAAGGGGTAATACGCATATTCTGCTCTCTTTCATGGTAGTATTTTTAAATTATATTTTTATGTAAACTTTAATTCCTCATTCTTAACTTTATCTCTGTACTTACGGTATTTGTCTGAGTATTTATACAGTAAGACCAGCCAAAAGGCAGGTAGTAATTTATATCGTTTGAGGAAGATGAGCAAATAGAATTTAAAGAACCATTCGATATCCTAATGTTT
>JBAYHX010000245.1:0-5329 GCA_041665965.1 Candidatus Latescibacterota bacterium | reverse complement strand
TAGCAAAGTTAAAACCGACTACGAGACAATGTACATCGATAAAGATAGCCCCTACGATCAGGAGCACATCGATCTGGTGACCGCCATTCGAAAGGGAGAACAGATCAACGAAGCGGAAGCTACCGCAAACTCCACTCTGTGCGCCATCATGGGCCGCGAGTCCGCTTATACCGGAGCGGAGACAAACTGGAAAGAAATGATGGATTCGACTATGCGGCTGGGGCCGACCGAGTACACGCTCGGTAAAGAGAATATGAACGCGGTCATTCCTCTTCCGGGCAAGGCGTTCGAACCCGAAAAAAAGGATTCTGAAAAAGGGAAAAAACCTGCAACCGGGAAAATCAAATCCTGACCTTACTATCTTTCGTTTAATGAGAGGTGTCCGTATATATGAAACGACGTATTTTCATACAAACATCTGCTGCCGCAGGAGTTGTTGGAATGATTCCTCTTTCCGCGCAGGCTTTCACCATGCCTGACCCGCCGCGGAAAGCCCTTCTCAGGCTTTCCTTTCAGGAGAATAACGCTCCCGGCGAATCTCTTGCCGAGAAACTTGATTACCTTGAGAAACATGGCTTCACAGGTTTAGAGGTCGGAGGGGGAAATCTCCCGGCCAGAGTCACAGAACTTCAGAATGCCCTGAAAGGCCGCGCTATCAAAATGAGCGCTATCTGCGCCGGGTTCAGGGGAGTTCTCATTTCCGAACAGGAGTCGGTACGCCGTCAGGCAGTGGACTCCATGAAAGAAATTCTTGCCGCCGCCGGAGAACTGGGTTCCACCGGCCTCATCATCGTTCCGGCGTTCAACAGCCAAACCAAACTGTGTAATCTGGAAGCGAGACCCATTCTCATCGATCTCTTGAAAGAGATTGGAGAGCACGCGGTGAATGTTAAATCCCGTATTCTCCTCGAACCTTTGAACCGCAAAGAAGCGTTTTTCCTCCGTCAGGTGGCCGATGCCGCATCGATCTGCAGGGATGTGAACAGCCCCGGAATTTCATGCATGGGCGATTTCTGGCATATGACATGGGAAGAGACAAGCGATTTGGGCGCGATTCTCTCTGCCGGCTCGTACCTTCACCATATGCACATCGCCAGCAGAAAGCGGAGGATAATGCCCGGAGAAGATGAAGGGGATAATTATACGGATGGTTTTCGTGGGCTGAAACTTCTCGGATACCGGGATTATATCAGCTTCGAGTGCGGGTCGGTGGGTGACAAGAAAGTTACCATCCCTGCGGCGGTAAAACTCCTTCATGAACAATGGGGGAAAGCGTAAAAGCTGCCGGGAATCTACAGTAAAAACCAGAAAACATAACTGATAAAAAAAGGGGTTCAGCAGACTGAACCCCTTCATTATTTGTAAAATAAATTATCTTTACTGACCCAGGTATTCTCCCAACGGGGCATCGGTATGGTTGAGAACCATCGAGGAAGGATATCCTTTTACCCCCAATTTATTCACCGCGCGAACGCTGATTGTATTTCTCCCCGACTGCAAAAGCCATGAATACCGCTCCCCGGCTTCTTTCCATCCGGTATCGTCCACATTGATCTCGAACTTGTCAAAATTCGGAGTGTACGTTTCGAAACGGAGAAAGAGACGGTCATTTCCGAATGTCGATGTTGCATCGATATGAACACGGTTCAAATCCGGCCACATATCGCGCGGACGGTCGGTATGCCAGCTGTATTGACGTTTTGGAGGTGTTTTTGCGTCGTACCAGTTGACATACCCGTCCCACGGCCACCAGGAACTACCATGCGAGAGAGGACGAGGATATGGCTTCTCATACCAGTTGTTGCGGGGCACCATTCGCATGAAAGCGGCGTTTATGAATCCGGTCAGAACGACATCCTGCTGGTTGGTGAGAGAGCCTCTTTTTACTGTCGGAGCCTTGTCTTTTTTCAACGGTACCCAGTTGATCAGATCTTTCATCCAGTCAATGGGACGGTCGGGGAAATAGTAATCAAGATACCGCTGATGAAGTTCCAAAAGGCCAAGCGGCTCGTTGGTCGTTACATCGCTGTTATAGTGGTTCTCGTAGTCAGCGTCGAGAAATATCCATTTTCCGAATTCATCATTCCATACCTCGCACACCTCGTGCCCGACAACATTCACCAGCCGTGTCTGGTAGCCGTATGCCAGGAGAAGTCCGCCCAGCGTGTTGTTGAACTGGATGCACATCCCGCCTCCGCCGGCGTTGTTGATACGGTTGAGAATTGATTTGGCATCCCAGCCGGGATACTCGGGAGTCGGGTTGGTATGACGCCAGCGTTTGGTTACATAATCGAGGAGTTTTACCTGAGCGTTGAACTCGGTACGTGAGCCGGCAACAACCTCGTCCAGGTTTTCAAGTTTACGGAGTTCTTTGAATTCCGGTCTGTCCGAACTTTCCCATTCCCAATCTACAGAGGAATACTTAACGGGAGCGTTATCTGTTGATACCAGTGTAATATTGCTGTGCAGCGGTACCAACTGTTCCATTTCGGTGGTGACAGAAGCGGATTTCACCACCGGGCTTTTCAGCGGATCGGTGGTGGTTAGAACAGCCCGGAACTGGATATAACGACGGTTCAGAGTATTCGGGTCAGGTTCAAAGACAACCTGGGCGCCCTTTCCGATAAACTCGTACTCGCTCCAGCCCGGTGAGAAAGGACTTGGATCGCTTCCCTTGCGGATAAAATATTCGGCGGTCGTTCCCTCCGGAACCTCAGACTGGATACTGAGTTTTATTTTTCGCATCATTCGAAGGGGCACGATGGGGGACTGCGAATCACCCTTCCAGAGGTCGATAACGGGGCTTGCCATCCAACCGGTTTTCACATATCGGTCAAAACTTATTCTGATTGCGTATTCTGCACGGGTCTGACCGAGCGGACCGAAAGAACTTTCCTTCCAGGTCTCTCCGCCGTCAGGGGATTTGAAAGAAGTTTTGCCTACTTCGGCGGGATTTCCCCCCCCGTTTTCGAATTCGTCCGCGCGGGCTATATAGATTTCCCACCCTTCCGTTTCATTTTTGGCTTCCGGGCAGAAAAGGTCAACCACATTTTTACCTTTTTTCAGCCATTCAACAGGAAATTCAGTCCAGCGGTATATTTCTCCGTTTTTTAAAATATCCCAGTTCTCCACTTTTGTCTGCTGCCCGTTCACTGTGAATTGGAGAGGGTATTTCCCCTGGTGAATGGTGAAAAGAATAAGAAATGCTTTATTGGCGCGGGAATCATCGAGGTTAATAATCTTTCTTCCCCGTGTCTTTCCCCAGATAGTGTCAGTGCTCACTCCCTTTTCACTGTATCCGGCGCCGGGCGCGTCGTTCTGAATAAGCTCCATATTGAAAAGGCTGACTCCGCCTTTTGGGTTTTTCATGAGCATATGCATGAATCCATCATCATAGATCATTTCCGCGTTGCCGCCCCATTTTGAAATGACATTTTCTGCTGCTGCACTCAAAGAGCAGAACAGTAGAAAGGAAACCGGAATAGCAAATAAGAGCATTTTTTTCAGCATGTTTTCCTCCAGAAAAAAAGGGAATTTATAAAAAAAGGCGAAGACTATTGTATTAATAAAATCTGATGTATCAACTTTTTATTTGCGAACGATAGTATATCAAAAGGAAAAAAGAAAATCAATTATGAAAAATTCACGGAGACGAATCCAAAATAAATCAATGATCTTATAACAGGAAAAGGAATTGATTAATGGATAGTACTGTATTATGGTTTTGAGAATGAAACTCTATATAAATTAAAAAGTATAATACATTATCTTATTGCTTTGGCCCAAGTTCCATTTTTTTGTAGAATTATGTATTTATATGAGGTATATTAATTGGTCATATTTTAAAAATCTTATGGAAATTTTATTTTGTCCTTGTTCATCAGTCTTTTAGAGGATGGATATTTTTTTATCCCATAACAACAAAAGGAGTTGTTTTTCATGAAACTTTGGTTACGCAGCATTTTTCTCTTTCTTGCGGTTGGTGTTTTTTCATCGTTAGGAAATACTCAGTCACAACAAAAGATTGAACCTGCTCCTAAAATTATTGCTCCTGCAACGGAAGAAATGCAGCATCCTGAATTCTGGATCGCTCGTCTGAAAAATCCCGATGCACTAATAATGACTCAGCAGCAGATTAACGAACTGAACATAAAAAACCAAACCCGTCCCTATGATCTCAAAGATGTCAACGGGAATCCTTTTTCATTCCTTCCAACAATTACTTATAAAGATAACACCCTCGGCCTTCAGTATCATCTGGAAGACCCTCTCACCATAAAAAGCTTCCCCGGAGACAGTCTCCGTGTCCGTCTTGAAAGGCACCAGAAATCCTTTAACCTTGCCAACATGTACGAACGGCGCAGAACTAAATTCGATGATCTGCTCATTCGCGATATTGAAGAAAAAACTAATATCAACGCCGTCCCAAATACGATAACCCCCCGGTATGGCATTCTGGTCGCCCATACATTGAACCGTGCATTGCCGACCAACGACCCGGTACACGGATCACCGGATTCTTACCATGACAGCATTCAATCTACCGCGTTAGATTCTTTTACACCAATAGCGGTTCTTCATACATCTCCGAATGCCGACTGGTACTATGTACGGAGTGTGCTGGCATTTGGGTGGATACCCGCAGAAAAAGTGGCTTTCGGCTCTCCAAAAGAAATCGAACAATATGTGAACGCAAAGGATTTCATCGTATCGCTCGTACATAAAGTGCCTATCTATTCCGACAGCGAATTCAAGAACTTTGCAACCGATCTGTATCTTGGAGAGAAAGCCAAACTGGTAAAGAAAACTTCCGCAGGATACCAGATCGTTATACCGGCTCGTCGGGGTGACGCCTCTCTTGAGTTTATTACCGGATGGGTCAAACCGGACGCAAAAGTTAATGTGGGTTATCAGGCGTACACTCAGCGGAACCTCCTCAATACAGCTTTCTCCCTGCTTTATCGTCCTTATGGCTGGGCCGATCAGGACAATGAAAGGGACTGCTGCGGAATGCAGAGATCAGTTCTCCGCACATTCGGAATTTTAACAGGCCGCTGGACCACCATGGAGCTTCACTCGAGCGATCATGTTTTTGCATTTGATACGAAAAACACGACGAAAGATGTGAAATATAAGTATCTCGCCACCTGTCAGCCAGCGATTACCTTTGTTGGCCATCCCGGTCACGTCAATATGTATATAGGAACTGTAGACGGGAATTATTTTGTAATACATCAGTCCGGTTATCTGTATACTGACGATAAGGGAGTCAGGAGAGTGGTAAACAGGGTGAATGTGAACGATACTGAGCTTGAGGGTGGATCCAATG
>JBAYHX010000244.1:0-5366 GCA_041665965.1 Candidatus Latescibacterota bacterium | reverse complement strand
GTTTGAATAATTCTGGATTTTTCCATACATCGGGGCTGTCGTAATTAACATATATCGGAATGTCGCCAATAAGTTGGACAGCTTTACTATTGCAATACTCTTTCAGTGTTTTATACTGTTTGAAAAATAAATACTGAAGAAATTTTATATATTTAATTTCCCCGCAATGACGCTTCATGGCGCCATTTAAAACCTCTTTTTCACGGTCTCTGAGACCTATTGGCCATTCGCCCCAGATAACACCATTAAATTCCTTTTTGAGAACAACGAACAGGGCAAAATCATCAAGCCACCGTGAATGACTATTGCAGAAGCTGGTAAATTCTTCGAAGTTCAGCTGATTTTTTTCGAACCGCTCATAGGCGATTTTAAAGAGCGACTGTTTATATGCTGCGACTCCGGCATAATCGACCGAATCCCTTGGAAATAAAGGGATATCGGATATGTCATCTTTTTCAAGAAAACCATCTTTTACCATTTTTTCGGGGCTTATAATGAGAGGATTTCCGGCAAATACCGATATCGAACTGTACGGTGAATTCCCGTGCGCCGGTTCAACCGGGTTCAGAGGCAGTACCTGCCAGTTGGTTTGGCCGGAATCATGGAGAAAATCAACAAAACGATATGCACCCGGCCCCAAATCCCCTATCCCAAAAAGTGAAGGGAGAGAGGTTATATGAAGAAGAATTCCACTTGTCCTGTTTTTCATCGATGCTGCCTTTTTCACCATAAATGATTGTTTAAATCCATCATTTTTAAAATACATCTCTTTAAGCTGTCTTCAAAGTAACTTATTTTTCTTATAAAATTATACGATAATCGTTTTCCTTATTTCTGACGTGAATATTTTCCACAAAATCATTTTTTTCATTTCATATACAGAATGCAGTTATATGCAAGGTGATAGACGCCCGATATTGTATTCAGACGCTTTGTTATATGAATCTCTTATTCATAAGGCGCAGAGAAGGATAAAGAAGGAGTATAAAAACACACTTATTTCATATCCCGCATTCTGTCAATGGGAAGAGAATAGTATGGAGTGAATGAAAGCGGATGAATATTCGGGTAATTCTCTTTTACGAAAACACTGCATACAGGGTCACAACCACTCCGAGCAACACACCCGCAAGCAGTCGGAAATCTGTCAAACCTTTCCATGGACCGCGCAGAGCTTCCAGTGGATTCCCCCAGACAAGGGAAATGCTTTCCGGGGTATGACGGTGCGGTTTCAATATGGAAACAGTTATCATTATCCCCATACAGATGACAAAGAGGTAGAAAGTTGTCATCATGGATGGTACGCTCCAACCCGTGTATTGCTTGAACCAGTCAAGGAGGAATACCGCAAATCCCAGAACAAATCCGCTCCAGAGGGTTATGATTGCTGCTGTGGCGGAGGCGCGTTTCCAGAACACTCCGGCAATGAAAATGGCGCTTATGGGTGGAGCGAGATAACATATCATTGCCACTACTCCCTGGAAAATGCTTTTGAAGTGGCTGACCGCTGGCGACCACAGTATGGCTGCAATCATGGCAATGACAGTAACGATTCGACCGATTCGTATTAGTTTTTTTTCTGGTGTATCAGGACGCCAGCGTCTCCATATGTCGTAGCTGAAAAGCGTTGCGATGGAGTTCAGCGCTCCTGAAACTGTGCTCATGAGCGCCGCGAGAAGAGCAGCCGCAACAACTCCCTTGAGACCAACCGGCAGGAGATTGTTGATGAGGAAAGAATAAATGTCGGCAGAGTCCAATGGTTTTCCCGGGAGCTTACCCTGGTTTATCAGACCGAGGCCGATGAGTCCTGGCAGCACAAATATAAACACGGGCAGTATTTTTATGAATCCGGCGAATAACGGGCCTGTTCGGGCGTGATATTCATTCTTTGCTCCAAGCACCCGCTGGACTATGGTCTGGTCGGCGCACCAGTACCAGATACCAATAATCGGATAGCCGAGGAAAACTGAGTACCAGGGAAGGCCGGAAGGGTCGCCAGCCGGGCGGAGGATAGTAAGTTTGACCGGGTCTACAGATGATGAGATTCCCTCCCATCCCCCAACCTGATGATACCCTATTCCGGTAATACATACTGCACCTGCGATAAGGATGACGGTCTGAATCGATTCGGTGATTACAACAGCGAGAAGACCCCCGATTGCTGTGTAGAGGCCTGTAAGAAGAGCGATGCTTATGATACTGAACATGATATCTATGCCAAATAAACCACGAAGCACGACCGCGCCGGTATAAAGCGAGAATCCGATGTGAATGAATATTGCGGAGATGATAGATATGATCGCCAAAAAATCCCGTGAGGCCCGGCTGTATCTTCTTTCAAGGAAATCCGGCAGAGTCGCCACCCGTGAGCGGATATAAAAAGGCGCAAAAAAAAGTGAAAGCGCTACCAGGGTAAAGATTGCCATCCACTCGAAGTTGCCGTATGCAAGGCCGTTGACATATCCTTCCTGAGCAAGGCTGACCAGATGTATTGTCGATATGTTTGTGGAGAAAAGGGCAAGACCGATAAACGGCCATGTCAGTGTATTACCGGCCAGAAAATAATCGCCTTCACTCTTTGTTCGACGCTGGCGCAAACCTGCCCAGCAGCCGAGGACTACAATTCCCACAAGATATACGACGATGATGAGAAGGTCAAGATACCCGATAGCGAGCCGCATGCATGCCCTTTCTTAAGACGTTGTGTATTACAGTCCTTTTTGTACCCGGTATCGAATAATAGTAAGATATTTTTCCGGATTACCTTTCAAAAACTTCCCGGGGCCTTTGATATACTCCTCCTCGTGGTCTCCAATAATGGTATATCCGTTTTTATTTATGAAAGCGGCAAGACGGGAAATTGTCGCCTTTTCACTATCGTATGTACCGATGTGAAGTATTTCCGCAACCTGTCCATACTCCCATGTATCGAGGCGCACAGTCAATCCCGGTTGTGTTTTTACCATCGGCAATTCAGCCGTCTTTTGGGGAACAGGCATTGCATACAGCCCTTTCCACTCTGTTTTTTTTGTCTCCAATTCCAAAGGCCACCGTGCACGAGGGGCCGGCTGTTTTGGACCTTTCTGCGCCCCTTTGATCTTGAAATAAGTTTTAAAAAGAAGACTGAATGCCTTTCCTCCAACCTCATTTGGGTCGCCGTTTGCTTCCACTACTATTACTGGTTGATTTTCCATAAACCGTATCTGTGGATTGCGGAGGTATTCATACTGTGACAGGCCAGGCCTCCGCATGAAAAAGAATGTGGCAGATACTGCTATAAGTAAAATAGCTGTGAAAATAATGAAAAATATTTTCACCGTAAAAAGGCGACCTCCATTTATAGCAAACCGATTTAATCAGTATGGAATACTTCATCCATCCCTGCCCAGAATTCCCCCTCCTTTTTTAGTTGAATAGGTATCTGACAGGGATCGGTCATCTTCCACCATGCCTTGATTTCAGGGTCTGCTGCGAGAACTGCCATATCACTCGTATAATCGGTCCCTATATACTCGTAATACGAAAAGAGGTAATATTTCCCCGGTTCCGTTTCTTTCAGGTAAATTGAATAATTGCGTATATTGCACTCTCGGAGACGGTTGAGCACGACTGGCCATACCTGCGAATGAAGCCGTCGGTACTCGATAACTTTCTCCTGGCGCAGGCATATGACACTTCCGAATCGCAGCGCCTTTTTTTCAGACTGACCGAACGCGAAATGCAGGGCAAGAGGAAGAACAAGTATAACCAGGATCAGGATGACTTTAAAAGAGTGTCTATACATAATTCAATCCTTCTGACGAGAGAGAATCAAAATAAGGTTTCATGATCTTTCATAATAATAATGTGCGGAAAGAAAAAATGTCAAAGGAAAAAAGCTTATTCATCATTTATAAAACTATGTGGTTGTGTCATTTTATTTTATGAATATTATTAAAAATATTCATTAAGTTCCATTTTTATTAGTATTTTGTAACGTGTATAATCATAATATATTGTGGGATTTCGACTGATATTGCTGTAAGTAACAATAAATCTCTTGATTCATTACGGATAATCGTTATTTTAACATCGTTATGACTTCCGAAAAAGCAAAATTCGAAAATATCAGTATTGTACTGGTTGAGCCAAAAGTGCCGGGAAATGTCGGCGCTTCGGCGAGAGCCATCAAAAATATGGGGCTTTCCCGTCTCGTGCTTGTTAATCCGTGGTTTTTAAACCATCCCCAATCACGGTATATGGCACATGGCAGCGAAGACATCATCAATAATGCAGTTATCACGGACGACATTAAAAAAGCAGTGGCTGATTCAGTTCTCGTGGTAGGAACGACCCAACGTAAACGGACAGGTTCTCCTTTCATGAATCCGAAACAGGCAGCGCAGGAGATTCTTGAAAGTTCTTACTCCGGCCCGGTTTCCATTCTTTTCGGACGAGAAGACCGTGGACTTTTGAACGAAGAACTCAAAATGTGTCACATTTTAGTAACCATACCATCTTCAAAGGCTCAACCTTCACTCAATCTCTCCCAGGCGGTCATGGTCATGGCATACGAAATTTACTCAAGCGTGCATCCCGGTGCATCATCGCCTATGGATCTTTCTCCCGCCGTTGAAACAGATATGCTGTACGAACACCTCAATTGTTCTCTTGCAAAACTGGGATTCAAACAATGGAATGACGGCGACAACTATATGAAATCGTTACGGAGAGTTTTTTCAAGGACGAAACTCGAAAGGCGTGATGTTGCAACTATCCATAAATTATGCGGTGAGATAGATTGTTACACAGCCCGTGTCAGCGCCGAATTCGAGGATAAAAATAAGTGATACATTTCCGTAATTATAGAGAAGTTCCATCGATTTTCAGAATGTATCGTTGATAATGTTCCATTGAAATGGCAACAGCTGTTCAATCCTGTCGATAATTCCTTATGTATCGAGTTTTTCATGCCAAAAACTTCGACCCAAAAAAACAGTATGAGCGGTGATCTTCCCGTGATACGCTGGATGCTTATTCTACGGCCTGCAATTGTTACAGCCACACTCGGCGCAGCAATGCTTATTCTCCCACGGGGTTCTATTGATAAATTTCCCATAGCTGTGGTGCTTTTTGGTACCTACCTCCTTACTCTCCTCTACTGGTTAACATTAAGAATTTCAGGTATTACACAACCTCTGGTTGCTTCACAAATTGCTTTCGACATCTTTACTATTACCGTTATAATACACTATACAGGCGGGTATGATTCTTCCTTCGTAGGATTCTATTTTCTTTCGGTAATGTGCGCCTCTCTATTTTTTCGTCGTGTAGTGACATTTATGTTTTCCCTTTTTTCTGTATTATTCTACCTTTGCTACCTTTTT
>JBAYHX010000243.1:0-5385 GCA_041665965.1 Candidatus Latescibacterota bacterium | reverse complement strand
ATATGAATGGAGTCGGGGAGCTGATTAAGATGGGTGTCGAACGCGGGCGGAAGACCAAACCCGCTTTGAAAATAGGTATCTGCGGAGAGCACGGAGGCGATGCGGTCTCTGTTGAGTTCTGCCACAGGGTTGGCATGGATTATGTGTCCTGCTCGCCGTTCCGGGTTCCTATTGCACGTCTCGCTGCCGCCCAGGCGGTGGTAAAAGAGAAAAAGTAAAAAAAAGAGATTAAAAGAAACGCAAAATAACTGAAAAAGCCCTCCGGAGGCGGGGGGCTTTTTACCAAGTTCATACTTGACTGTGAATGGGAATTTGTGTATTATGAATGTGAATTGGGAGGCAGCACCGAATGTTACGGTTCGGGTGGGATGGAGAATAAGCGAGAGGGAATATTCAAAAACACAAAGTATCCTTTGAAGAAGCGGTAACCGTTTTCTCCGATCCTCTGTCAGCAACCTTTGACGATTTTGATCATTCCATTCGGGAAAAACGATATCTCACCATCGGGTATTCTTCCCGCGGAAGGTTGTTAATTGTTTCATATACTGAAAGAGGCGAAATAATCCGTATCATCAGCGCTCGCAAAGCCTCCACAAACGAAAGAAAGCGCCATGAAGAAGAAAAAGGAAGAACATACTGACGATATGCGACCCGAATATGAATTAGACTATTCGAAAGCTGTTCGCGGAAAATATAGCGAACGTTTATTGAAAGGGGGATCGAACATCGTCGTCCTCGAACCGGATGTGGCGAAAACCTTTCATGATTCCGCCACTGTGAACGAGGCGTTGCGCAAAATCATCGATCTGACGCAGATTACTCGAAAAACGGCCGCACATAAAGCTACAGGAAAATTACGACATCAACGGATCACAGAATAAAAGATGACTCCCAAGTGATGAACTTTAGTCACCTGATTTTTGACCCATTACGGTTTATGTCATGTTGTTGATGAAAACATAAAAAGCCCTCCGGAAGCGGGGGGCTTTTTTGCAATGAATTAGGAAGGCCTCGCAATCGCCTTAAAGACATTGAGGACGAGCAGCATCCCAATCCGTTGGGTGTAGTACGAAAAGTCGCAGGGGCGATTTAGGTATTATTCTTGCTTTTTTACCTTTAGATATTTAAGGCAGATTAAACACAGAAATATTCAGTTTGCTCACCAGTTGTTTTCTCTGCTAAGATTCACGATCTATTCATAAAAGCTTGTTTACCCCATTTTTTTCAAAATGCGACCATCAGATTCAAAACATTTATTGTTAGTAGATATATCGAATCAATTAACACATTATAATAGTTTAACACGGATATCGAAAATGCGTTTTACACTGGCTGCACAATTATATAAAGTGACTTCAGTTACGAATAGAGTTGTAGATCTTCCTTCCAATGCGGCTGCCAGGAGATGTTGGTCATGGCTAGGCCAGCGAATACTTCTTAACAGTGCATGTTGATGTCTGGTAAGTGTATTTTTTTTAGCTTTTCTGCCTCGATCTACAAGCATTGCAAAGAAAATTTCCGTAATGTCATTTCGATACTCAAGAATATGTGCGCTATATTCATTCAACAAACAATTATTGTACCAAGCCACCCGATGACCTTTCAGAAATTGCTCAAGAGCACTCAACCGTTTATCAAGAGCATTTCCCCTCTTGCGACCAACAAGGTCACCATTAGCCAGAGAGATTACAGTCGTGTCATATACAGTATCCATTAACTTTTACTCAGGGCTTTGAGAAGAGCAAGTCTATCATTGACTGCTTGGTTCATAAATCCATTGGGAAGATCATCGAACTGGAAAGCGGGGCCAATCTCCAATTTTTTAACCAGTATTTTTTTATCTTGTTCGCCAACGAAAACAACGGATAGTGATTCATGATTGAATCTCTTTGCGTCTGTTTTTTCGCCAGGTAGTCCAATTATATAAGGTTTTGCATGTTCTGCAAGTCTTCGTCTCAACCTTAGCAACAGATACTCGCTATGGGTTTCAACAATCGAACGAACATTTTGAGTCGCTAAATAAATAAAAAAGTCTGCAAGCCCTGCTTGAGCATCTGGATGCAGATGCAGCTCTGGTTGCTGGACGATATATGTAGAACCTCGTGGAACAAGTAGTCCTTGGACTAAAACAGGTAAAACTTGGGAAATACCAAATCCAACATCTGCAAAATTCGCCGTTTTTGCAATTCCTGCTCCTGATATATTAAGTTCGAAAACATTGGATTTTTTAGCTAAGTCATGTACGTCAACATTGTGTGCCAACCCCAAACGCCTAAGCCAATAGCTGACGGCTTTGTTTAGATATTGATTTCCAGGTCGTACAAGTTTCTCAGTAATAAGTAGATCGACTGCACGTTCTCCGCTTAAACCAGTATCAATCGCGCCGATACCAGTAAAAGAGTATCTACGTGACGGTGGTGTGCGGAATGGACCTAGTAACTTCAGTTCACTGAGAAAAAGGTGTATATCTAGAATTGCTAATTGTGAGTAGGCAACAAAATCATCGACAAGTTTCTTTTGTTCTTTGTCCAAAGAGATTACTTTTTCATCGCGCACAAGGATATTTGGAAAGAATGACCAAGATGGAAAATAAATTTCAACTGACTGTCTTGGAATATTCTTCGGGTAAACACGCCAATGCTGCTCCATTCGCTCGCCAGTTGTTCGTCGAAAACTTGCTTTCCCAATTCCAACCACTTCAATATCTAAACGGCTGAGTGCAGGTCCAAAAGGAGGTTCTGGAAGGAAAAAAAGTTCAATGTTTACTTTTTTTATATGATCATCTTGTTTATTCTTAATCATCTCATAATTTCGATATGACAAAAATCGATGCGGATATTCAGGAGAACGAGGCACATCTAAATTAACGATTGCAGGATTGGGATATGGCCTTCTTCTTATTACTTCAGTTTGGCTATTTGTTTGAAAAGAAAAAGAAATCGGTAAATTTGTGTTATGTCCATGAACTATATCATTATATGAACCCAAGTTCAGTAGAGTCCCATTTAAATTCAATTGTGGAACACGAGAGCCCACTGGCCGTTGTTCGATACTTTGACGAAGTAGCAAGAGAGCATTTAGAAGGGTCGATTTACCGCTGCTGTTGCGCCCAACTAGACACGTTATTGGAGCAAGTGGAACATCTCCTGAATTACTGAATGCACGAAAGCCACGCACTGAGAAACCTTGTATCATTTTTTAATTGCTCCTATTAATTAGAATGTCATTGATGTTCTTGACATTAAAATCTTGTCACAAAAGTTTCTATATAAATACGTTTTCGAGCACCACTTTCCGATAATTAGATATTCCATATCATTTTTTTTATGTGTTATAATAAGCGCTGTGATTGGTTAAAGCGGCTTTTTTGGATAAAATAAATTTCATCTATATGTTCCTTCAGTATCGGATTTTTGAAACATGTGGTTTGTAAGAGCACATTATAGCAATATATCTCAGGAAGTCAAGTAATAATTCCATCCCAAAATCATCATTTCAAAAGCTCACCGGCTTTGGAAAATGGCATTTTCCCCGATATGCCTTTGGATAAAGGAAGAGCTTTCGCTGTATCCCCGATCAGTATCCCGCCTGCCAGAGTGTCTTCATGGAAAAAGAGCTTTTTGTAAATTTCCTTTGAGCCGGACATAACGTTCAGTTCTTTATACTGCGAGGAGTCATGATTCTTTGCAAGGTCGCC
This sequence comes from Candidatus Latescibacterota bacterium, assembly GCA_041665965.1. Taxonomy (GTDB): domain Bacteria; phylum Latescibacterota; class Latescibacteria; order Latescibacterales; family Latescibacteraceae; genus JAUYCD01. The sequence goes on along the minus strand of JBAYHX010000243.1, from coordinate 1,688 downwards.
GATGGAAAATACTGTGGTTCCGAAAGCATTGAGCGTCGCGGGATATTCCACCGCCTCGAAAGCTGATTTTATCCCGACAGCGTTAAGACCGGCTATTGCTCCCTGACGGACCGCCGGCATCCAGAGACACATGCTCCTTCCATATTCTGCGGCGTCTCCGCAGGCGTAAATATCCTCGATCTTCGTTTCCATACGCTCGTTTACAAGAATCCCTTTTTTCGTTTCGATGCCGATTTGACCTGCAAGCTCGATATTCGGACGCACTCCGATGGAAAACAACACGATGTCCGCTGGTATCTCTTCGCCGGATGTAAGCCTGACAGCGCTGACCTTTGGCCTGCCGCTCAACTCGCCGGCAACTGTGCCAAGGTATAAACTGACGTCATTCGCCCGCAGTAGCGACTCCAGAAATGCGGAGCCATCCTTGTCAAGCTGCACAGGGAGTATCCTTTCGGCCATTTCGACTATGCTGACATGGACATTCCTTTTTATCAATGAATCCGCAGCTTCGAGACCCAGCAGTCCGCCTCCTATAATCACCGCATTTTTTGCGTTTTTCAATCGTTCATTTACTGATCGGGCGTCATCAAGTGTTCTGATAGCGAAAACATTTTCACAGTCGAGCGCTCCCTGTATGGGGACAAAGGGACATGACCCGGTTGCAAGAATGAGCCGGTCGAATTCAATTTCACCGCCCTTGTTCGTGCGGACTTTATGTGCAAGAATATCTATACCGGTTACCTTCGTACCGAGAATCAGTTTGATCCGGTTTTCACGATACCACTCTTCGCGGTTAAGGAGAAAGGAGGGATGGTTTTCGACGCTTTTATCGGCGATGTAACGGGTGAGAAACGGACGGTAATAGGGCAGATGGTTTTCTTCGCCAATTATCGTTACTTCGGCTTTCTCGTTTTGTTTTCTGATTTCCTTCGCGGCTGAAATACCCGCAGCCGAAGCCCCTATGATAAGGATTTTACCGGGGGACATATTTGCGCTAACTTCGTTCACTGGCGCCTCGATAAGGATTAGGGGTGAGAACGTATTCAAAAAAGCGACTCAAGAAAAATCCGGGAGCCATATCTAAAAAAACAATAAGCCTTCCTGCAAGTGGGACACACTATCTCTGGTTTTGATCACGGGCTGATATTTACATTTTCCCCATGATCAGTGCGATGATAAGGAGAACAAAAGCCGCCGCCATTGCAATAGGGAGGCTCTTCTTGATGCTCTTATCCCGCGCATAGATGCCGATAGCCACAGGGAGGGTGCTTCCGCCCAGAAGGCCGACCGCGAACATGATACCGAATGCGCTCCCGTATAAGCCCGGATCGATTTTGGAGAACGTTACCCCAACGATAGTAGGGAAGAGGGGGCCGAAAGACAATCCCGTTATCGCAACAAACACCGCGGCTGAAATTTTGGAACGGGTGGCGATCATAAGACCGATCGAGATTGCGGCAGCCGCCGCAAGAACAGCGATTACCATAATCCCGTTGGCCGGCGTTACAAGCTTACAGGTAATAAGCCGGGCGGCCATAAGTCCGATCCAGAAAGAGGAAAGCACGATGCTTGCCCCTCTGGCGCTGAAACCCTCGGCTGTGGCATAGGTGGTTATCCATCCTCCCATGGAGGTTTCCAGACCCATGTAACAGAAGAGAGAGAGGGCAGTGATGACGATAACAGGATTT
>JBAYHX010000242.1:0-5416 GCA_041665965.1 Candidatus Latescibacterota bacterium | reverse complement strand
TTTGCCGGGCACTATCTTTTCGAGGATGATTTTTTCAGAATGATTCTTTCCGGCGGCTCGGTCATGGCTCACTATGAGTATATGGATATTCCCGGCATCGATCATCTGGGGCGCAATATCAGAAATCCCTGGACTGCCAAACAGTTATCGAGCGTGGCGAATCAGCTTGGGAAAAAACGTGCGGTGAGCGAGATTTTCGGCACAGCCGGTCAGTCGATGACCTTTGAAGACATAAAGTGGATTGCAGATTATAATCTCGCGCTCGGGATCACATTCCTCTGCCCGCATTTGACAGCCTACTCGCTCAAAGGGGAAAGGAAGCGTGATTTCCCCCCGACTTTTTCCTACCACCAGTCCTACTGGGAACATTTCAGAGTAATCAACGACTATCTCTCCCGTGTTTCCTGGGCGGTGAGCCAGGGGAAATCGAAATCTCCCATTCTGGTCATGCACCCCATTCTCTCCGCCTATGGCGCTCTGGATATCCATTCCTCTGACGGCGGAGTGCAGTTGAAGGCGATTGAAAACTCATTTCAAAACCTTGTCCGTGAGCTCGTGAGCGAACATATCGAGTTCGATCTTGGCGACGAACGTATCATGATCGCTCAAAGCAGCAGCTCGGGCGACCGTTTTGTCATCGGAGAATCGGAGTACCGCTGTATCGTTCTCCCTCTGGCTGCTACCTGGCTGTCCTCGACACTCGATATTCTGGAATCGTTCACCGGGCCGGTGATTCTTTTGGGGGAAATCCCCGGGCGGGTCAGCGGAGCGGTCGATGAGCGGGTAAAGCGTTTTGCCGAACGTCCCAATGTCACCATTCTTCCCGATCTCCCCTCAGAGGCGGTGAAAACTATCATCGAGAAAATCGGCCGTGACATATCGGTCACCGGCCCTGACGGCGCCCAGTCGCGGGCAGTTCTTGTAAACCACCGTGTCGATGCCGCCGCCCATATGATTTTCCTGGCCAACACCGATCGTTCCGAAGCCCGGGACATTACTGTCGATCTTAAAGCCCTTGGAGGAACGGTCGAGATGGATCCTCTCACCGGAAGGGCTTACCGGTACGCCTCCAAACTGGCGGAAGGGCGCACGATCATCAAAACCACGCTGCCTCCCGCCGGAAGCAGGATATTTCTCGTTGACCAGACCCAGACCTCGGTCGAAGGAGCCGATGTTTCTCAACCCCAGGAAGAATCGCTTACCATCGAAGGGCCCTATGCATTCCAGCGGCTCCAGGATAATACCCTCACGCTGGATCGCTGTACTCTTGAGGTTGACAAGAAGGTTTATCTTAAAAACCAGCCGGTCTGGAAAGCGCGCAATGCCATCAGGGAGATCACCGGTATCACCGAATACGATGAATACCAGCCCTGGGCGCTCGAAATGAAAAATGTCCGCACCCGCACCAATAAAACCGTGCTTACGTTCACTTTCACTGTAAAGGATATTCCGGAAAAGATAGATCTGGCAATGGAGAGCGCCGACCGCTTCACTGTCGAGGTAAACGGCAAAACTGTCGATACTTCCGCCGGGAAATGGCACCTCGACCGCAGCATTTCGGTCTTTGGCATAACCGCGCAGGTGGTGGAAGGAGAGAACACTATCCGGGCAACCACAGATTTCCTTTGGGATACCGAGATTGAAGACATCTACCTGATCGGGGATTTTGCCCTTGGCCCGGAGGAAGAAGGCTTTCCGATAATCCGTGAACCCGCCACTCTGTCACTGGGTTCGTGGGTAGAAAAGGGCTATCCGTTCTACTCGGGATCCATTATCTACAAAATGGAATTCGACCTTTCCGAAATAGATACCTATCGGTACGATCTCGATATTTCCGGCGCACGCGGGAGCACATTCGCCCTTACTGTGAACGGCAAAGAGATCGGGTCGGTACCCTTCTCTCCCTTTAGGGGGGAAATCACCGGCGCCCTCAAAAAAGGTCTCAACAAAGTGGAGGTCGAAGTCCTGAGCACTCTTCGCAATACTCTCGGCCCGCTTCACCACTCCGAAGGCGACAGCCTCGACTGGACCGGGCCAAAGGAATTTGTGGACGAGGAGCACTGGACTGATTCGTATCAATTCGTTCCCTACGGATTTATCGAGCCGCCGAAGTTGATTCAAATTGGGTTAAAATAGTGATCGGACTGATCCAGAGAGTTGGAAGGTGCAGCGTTTCGGTCGAGAACCGTGAAGTATCTTCCATCGGCCACGGCCTCCTGATATTGCTCGGGGTTCATTCTGACGATACGAAGCGGGATATCGAGTTTCTGTCCCGGAAATGCATCGGCCTCAGAATTTTCCAGGACGATGATGGGAAAATGAACCGTTCTGTGCTCGACTGCGGTGGAGAGATCATGGTAGTAAGCCAGTTCACCCTGTTCGGCGATGTTCGGAGAGGGATGCGCCCCTATTTCGGTGAAGCTGCCCTGCCGGAAAAAGCAAACGATTATTATGAACGTTTCATCGGGCTTCTTGCCGAAAGCGGAATTGGTGTAAAAGGCGGCGTATTCGGCGCGCACATGATGGTTAACATACTCAATGACGGTCCCGTGACCATTTCCATAAACACGAGAGAAATTTTGTGACCGAGCTGATTCTCGCTTCAAAATCTCCCCGCCGCCGTGAGCTGATGAAACTCATCGGCCACCCGTTCCGCAGCATGACATCAGATGTCGAGGAGATAGTCATTCCCGGAGAAAAGCCCTCGGAGCATGTTCTGAGGCTTTCCGAGCTGAAAGCACGGGAGGTGGGCAACCGGGTCGGAGCAGGAATTGTGATCGGCTCGGATACCGTGGTGGTTATCGATGGCGACATCCTGGGTAAACCCGGTTCGGAAGAAGAAGCGGCGGAAATGCTTTCTTGTCTTCAGGGACGAACCCATACGGTATATACCGGATTTGCGCTTTTCGATCCCGAAAGAGATGCTCTCTCGACCGGATTTGAGACCACCGAGGTCACCATGCACAAGATGAGCAGGGATATGATCGAGAAGTATATAGCGACCGGAGAGCCGCTCGACAAAGCAGGCGCTTATGGAATTCAGGGATATGGCGCGGTTCTTATACCGGAAATAAAAGGATGTTATTTCAATGTAATGGGATTGCCTCTTTCTAAACTCATGGATGCACTTTACCGGTTTTCAGGAGGCAGATACGGTTATTTTGGAAATCCGGAGAGCTGACAGATGAAACCTTTTCACGAGGAATTGAAAGCGCTCAGAATTGAAAAAGGGGTTAGTCTCGAAGATATTTATAAGGTCACCAAGATACGGCCTTCGATCCTTGAAAAATTAGAGGAAGGGGATTTTGCCACAACGCCGGAACCGTTTCTTCACGCCTTCCTTCGTGAATACGCTGAAGCTGCGGGTATCGATCCCGCCCGTGTGATCGCCCGGTATGAAAACAGGGTTAAGAGTATTGATGAAGAGGTTTTCGCCGAGGAAAAAACGCAGGAAATCATTCCCCCCGCAGACAAAACGAGCGGAGAGAAACCCGAATCACCCCTCGTGACTGTCGAAGAACCGGAAACAGTAAAAGAACCTCCTGCCCCTCTTCCTGTGCAAAAGAAATTAATCGAAGACGAAAACCCGGAGAATCAACCTGGCATTTTTAAGGAAGAAGAGGGTAAGGAACAGGCATCCGGATCTCACATATCAAGCCTAACCATTGAAGAACCGCGCTCTTCCCAGGGACTGCTTCTGGGAATCTTCATCGTGGTTATTATTATCGCTGCCCTGGTCATCATGTATGTGACCGGCGGAATCCATTTTGGATAAATTCAGAAGAAACCGGAAATGAAGCTCCCCACAGCAGAGGTGCGGAGTATCCAAAGATAATCCCCCTGTCACCTTTGGCGACATCCCCCCTGTTAAGGGGGATAAAAAAGAAATACTCTTCCTCTGATGCCGGTTTTACCCCCCTTAATAAAGAGGAATGACGCAGGCAGGAGGAATCTTGACATCTTATTATTCCATGCGCCTCGATAGGCGGGGAATTCAACCCCATGAGATCAAAATTATCATTTACCTATTCCGCATAGCCAAAAAAGAAAGCTTTTTCCGAGGATTTCTCTTTTTAGCCTCACTATCACCTTTATATACTATCTCCCATGTCTAGTCTGTTTGTATCCATAGCTCTTCCTGTCCCGCTGAACAGGACATTCACCTATTCGGTGCCGCCTGAATTATCCCCTTTTGCCGAAACCGGTCGGAGGGCGCTTGTTCCGTTCGGCAAAAGAATTCTTACCGGTTTTATCGTGGAAACACTGGAACATCCCGGCGGTCTTTCTCTGGAAAAAATAAAACCGCTTCTTGATATTCCCGACAGCGAACCCGTGTTCGACCGTCACATGCTCCAGCTCGCCTCCTGGGCGGCTGATTACTATATCTGTTCGCCCGGTGAAGTTCTGAAAACCGCCATGCCTTTTGGGACAATGGTAAAATCGCGGGTGCGGGTATACCTTGCCGAATCGGACGTCGACAGTATAAAACTCCCGAAAGCACAGCGCGAAATGATCGAAAAACTTCGCGAACTTGCCCCGGTGCTTTTAAGAAAACTTGAACGCGAATTCGGAGAATCCACAGGAAATATCGTCCGCTCCCTTGAAAAAAAAGGGCTGGTACGGCTGGAACGGGAAATGACAACTCCCGCCGCAGGCCAGAAAACCGAGCGGTATATACTGCCAATCACCGGAGATGAAAGGAGCGCGCCCGGCCGTGCGAAAAAACAGGCCGAATGCCTTGAATCGCTGCGAAAAATACCCAACGGCATCCCTCTGGCAGAATTCCTGGAACGTCATGGTTTTACCCGCGGGGTTGTGAACAGCCTTGTCGATGCGGGGCTGGCGCGGTATGAAGATGTGGCGGTTACCAGAACCACAAAAGTGCTCGAACAGGAGTGGACAAAAGTCGATCACCCCCTGACCGAAGCGCAGAAAGAAAGTATCCGTCTGATCCTGGAAGATGTCCCGGGAGGCGTTCCCCGTCCTGTCCTCCTGAGAGGGGTCACCGGAAGCGGAAAGACCCGTGTCTATATCGAGCTGGTCAAAGACAGCCTGAGGAGAGGCAAAGGAGCGATCATCCTTGTACCTGAAATAGCGCTCACTCCGCAGACGACCAGATTTTTTACCTCGGTATTTCCCGGCCGTGTGGCGGTGATCCATTCGGCGATGAGTGCGGGAGAGAGGTATGACATGTGGGAGCGCATCCACAGCGGAAACTGCGATGTGGTCATCGGCCCGCGCTCTGCGGTATTCGCCCCTCTTCCCTCCCCCGGACTTATTGTGGTGGATGAGGAACACGACCAATCCTATAAGCAGACGGATTCAGCCCCACGCTATCATGCGCGCGATGTGGCCGTTATGCGCGGTTCCCTGCTCGGAATCCCTGTGGTGCTTGGCTCCGCAACCCCTTCGATGG
>JBAYHX010000241.1:0-5426 GCA_041665965.1 Candidatus Latescibacterota bacterium | reverse complement strand
TGATCTGCCCCCAAAAGGATATCGATGTCGTCATCGGAAATATTATCCGCAGGATTGAGGAATTTATTCAGGTAGTCGGCGGAGAAGAATTTCACATTCTGGTGGATTTTGAACTTGGTGAAAGACCTGTCTTCCGGAGGGAGAGATTGTTCCGCCTGCACTATTAAACGGTGCCACCAATTGACATCCTCGCCTCTGGCAATAATGACTTTTTGAAATCTCCTCATAACGCTAAATGAAAATAAACTGAGGCTTACAAGTAAAAATTCGAAAAATAGCGCCACGTACAGAGTATCGGATTCCAGAATACGCGGAAGGAGAAAGGTTCCCAATATCAGGAAAACCGACTGAATGGTCAGGTCTATCTGACGGTATGTCTGAAGAATCGATTCAAGATTTCTTGAGTGTGAAGCAAGGTAATTTAAAGAGACCACACTATTTGCCTGCCTCTCAAGACATTGTCTTTATGAGTGAAAAATCCCCGGTGAATGCCGCTTCGAGCACAGGCATCATGTATGTGTCCACATCACCTTTCGATGGATCCATGGGAGTCGGCATATTTTTGAGTTTTGACTCAAGCTGCGGGTTTTTGGCGGCATCGATCATACGGTCGATGTGTGCTCGTGTGGCGCCTGCTTCGCTGAGTGTGACCGGGAAATGTATTTTTCTGGAGAAAGCTATCATTCCGCGCGCAACTGCCTCTCCAAGCGCACGGCCTTTCAGATTGTCGAGATTTTCGGTAATATATCCTGCATCACGGAAGAGAGCGCCAACTGTTCGAAGTTGATCTTGAATAACAGGCGAAAAGAGAACTGTATAATAAGGGTTCAGTATCGCACAGGCGCGGCCATGAGTGAGAATATCCACAAGAGAGAAGGAACCGAGGTGAGCGCCGTTCGTGCCGCCGATCATTATGGAATATCCGCCGAGGTCGGTTCCAAGGCCGAGCGCTATCCGCGCATCGATGTCCATGGGATCTTTCAAAGCTTCCGGCAAGCTTTCAATGATCAAAGAAATGCCTTCGATTGCAATTTCTTTCATCTTATCGTAATATGACTGTCCGGTTGCGCCCATGAAAACCTCCCACATATGCGAGATGCCGTCAAGAGCTCCATCAAGGGTGATTCCGCGGGGAGTGCCGACAGTCACACTATAATCGAAAATCGATTTGGGAGGGACAATTGCCAAGTCGATAATCAGTTTTTTCTGGCCGGTCATCGGATCGGTTATATTTGCATATTTGGTGAGGTGCGCGCCTGAAGATGCGACTGTCTCTACCGCGATGACAGGAGTGGAGGTTATCGTGAGCGCCTCCCATATCTTGGTGACATTTCCGACGCCGAAATATGGCTCGATACTTGAGGCAAGCGACTCGGATGCGCCAAGGTATTCCCTGACCTCGGAAGAATTGTAGGTTGCAAGAACAGAGGCAGCTTTTGCCGCATCTATCGTACTCCCGCCGCCGATGGCAATCACCGAATCAGGGCAGACTTTGGAAATTTCGTTTGCTATACGGTAAACATCCTCACGGGGTGCATTTGGGGCTGCCCCGAGAATTGAAGTATACGCTACCCCATGCATATCAAGAGATTCAGTGACCTTGTTCCGCAAAGATTCTACCCAATCCTGTCCCAGGTCTGCGATGACCAGAAGCGCCCTTTCTCCATAAAGGCATGCAAATTCCCCTGTTTTCTCCAGAACATTAATTCCATTTGCATAGTCATCGCCTTTCCATGCCTTGATGATTTCCCGTGCTTTTGCTGTATTTGACGCCATGATACAATCTCCTTTTGATATCCCATGAAATCCGGTTGATAACCGGTCGGTTTCGTGTATACTGTTAATTTTCTAAAAAAACAAGATAAGTATGTATAAAGTATAGCATATCGTATGATGCATGTCAAGAAAGGCGTTTTGTTTGTTTATAGATTTTCTTTGGTACATTGCTGGAGGTAAAGTCCCGACACCATAGTGATTTCTTGACTTCATGCGCTGTCTTAAGTAGATTAGAGCAGGAGAAAGGAAGTATGAAGAAAAGAAAACGGTTAGCTGTATTATTTTGGCTAATAATTTTATGTGAAGCCGCTGTTTTTTTGTTTGGCTGCGGGCAGCCTGCCGAAAAAGGGCCGCGGGTTTTCGTATACCGTCTTGCTTCCGATCCGCCTTCACTTGATCCGATCCATACAACCGATACTTCTTCCGCCACCATTGTATTCCGAATATTCGAGGGGCTGGTCGACCAGGACCCGGCGACTCTGGATGTCGTTCCTGCGCTTGCGGAACGATGGGAGATATCCCCGGATAACCTGACCTATACGTTCCATCTGAAAAGGGGAGTAAAATTTCATAACGGCCGTGAAGTGACATCAGCCGATTTCAGGTACAGTTTCGAGCGGTGTCTAACTCCCGGTAACCTTTCCGAACGGAGCTGGGTGCTCGCTCCGATAAAGGGTGCATCCGAGATGCTCAGCGGAAAGACAAAAGAACTTGCCGGAATGGATACTCCGGATGATTCCACACTTGTCCTGAACCTGGTCAAACCGTTTGCGCCTTTCCTGTCGTATCTGTCAATGGAAGCCGCACGCGTAGTGGCAAGGGAAGGAGTCAGGGGAAAGGATTTTACGCCGATAGGTACAGGGCCGTTCCGGTTTCTGGCCTGGGAACATGATATACGGGTGAGCGTGGAAGCCTTTCCTGATTATCACGGAGTAAAATCGACCCTTCCTCGGGTGGATTACGAGGTAGTTCCTGATGTCGGGGTAGCTTTTCAGAAACTGGTTGTCGGCGAGGCCGATCTGGTAAATGAAACGCCGCCCGGGCAGTTCAAACTGATACAAAAAAAGTACGGGAAATTTGTCAGATCATGGCCATACCTTCGCCTTGAATATATTGGATTCAACCTTACCCGGCCCCCCTTCAAGGGTAATCTCAAGCTAAGGCAGGCGCTTGCCCTGGCAATTGACCGCAGGGCGATTGCGGACACTCTGTACGAGAGCGCGGCTATCCCGGCGACCTCGATCCTTCCTCCGGGAGTCAAGGGCAAGGATGAAACGATTGCGGGTTACGGATATGATCCTGCAAAAGCTGTCCGTCTTCTCGCCGAGGCAGGGTATCCGGGAGGGAAGGGGCTTCCCCCGATAACCCTCTGGTACAATACCAACGAAATGCACCAGCTCATCGCGCAGTATGTACAGTCGGCTTTCAGAAAGATCGGGGTGAATGTCCAGTTGAAAAGCATCGACTGGCCGGCATATCTGAAAGCCTGCGATAATTTCGAGCCGGACATGTACCGTCTGGGCTGGGTGGCGGACATACCGGACGCCGATAATTTTCTCTATATCCTGCTCAATTCCGCGCAGGCCGGGCCGCCGGGAAATTATTCCGGATACTCAAATCCCGAATTCGACCGTCTTACCAACGAGGCGCGTATTATCTCAGACCCTGAACGTCGAATCGAACTGTATAAAAAGGCCGACCGTCTCGCCACCGAGGACGCCTGCTGGATTCTCCTTATGTACCCCATGCAGCGGATTCTGTTCAACCCGGAATACGAGGGGCTGATTCTCCCGAAACAGGGGGATTTCAGAATTCCTCTGGAGAAGCTGAGGTGGAGGGGTGAGAAAAAGTGACCGGGGAAAGCATAACTTGTGGAATATACGTGTTGTTAATAAGTTTAGGTATTGAAAAGAAACCTGTTCGGAGCATTTATGGAAAAAACCTTGTCTGACATTTCCAAATATCATGTTTCGGAGCATCGGCTCTGGGAAGGGCGATACAAGATTCCCTGGGATGAACCGGGATTCAGTTCCCGTATGCTCAATGAGCATCTCTCTCAGGAACACGACCTCGCGAGCCGTAAGGCAGAAACGATCGCTGCGCAGGTCAACTGGATTCATAAAAAGATATCTCATGGGCAAACGGGCAGTCTGCTGGATTTGGGATGTGGTCCGGGATTGTATCTGGAGCGGTTTATGGAACTCGGATACAGGTGCACAGGCATTGATTTCTCTCCGGCATCAATTAACTATGCCAAAAAGAGATTGTCCGATAATATAATACTGATAAGAGGTGATCTCCGGGATATTGATTTCGCCGGTGGTTATAACCTGGCGATCATGCTCTTCGGTGAGTTGAACGTGTTTTCTCCAGATGAATGCGCCCGGATTCTCTCAAAAACCTTCGATGCACTCATTCCGGGTGGTATGATTGTGGTGGAGGTGCATACTTTCGATGTTGTAAAACGGTTTGGTCTTTCCTCAAACACATGGTACAAATCCGGTGACGGCGTGCAGGGACTCTTTTCCGATAAGCCGCATCTCTGTCTTATAGAAAACCATTGGTTCGAGTCGTGCAGGACAGCACAGCAGGTGTTTCATATAGCGGATGCGGAAACCGGACAGGTTGATTCGTATCGGAACACGGTGAAGGCATGGACGTGCGATGAATATCGACAGTTGCTTGAAAATGCGAAGTTTCAGAAAGTAACAGAATATCCCGAATGGCCTGTGCACAGCGACGATTTTATTCTCTTTTCGGCAATCAAGAACTGTGAATAACCCGGTGAACTCCCAATGACCTCCTATATCCTTCGCCGCCTGTTTCTTACAATCCCGATTCTCTGGGGAGTGGCTACCATTGTGTTCGCGCTTATGTTCATTGTGCCCGGAGACCCGGCACGCATGCTGATGGGTCAGCACGGCGACGAACAAACCCTTGCACAGCTCCGTCATGAGATGGGACTCGACCGTCCCGTATATGTACAGTATGTACGTTATCTGGGGAAGCTTCTCAAGGGCGATCTCGGCACATCCTACCGTCAGAAACGCCCGGTGGCCGAGATTATCCGCGACCGCTTTCCTGCAACCGCCCGTCTGGCGATTTCGAGCATGCTGATTGCAATTATCATCGGAATCGCAACAGGCATTCTTGCCGCACGGTACCGTAACACGGTGTGGGACTGGCTGGTGATGATATTCTCGCTTTCGGGTATATCCATGCCCGTATTCTGGCTGGGAATGATGCTCATACTCCTGTTTGCTTCCTGGCTGGGCTGGCTCCCGGTGGGGGGGTACGGGAAAAACGGCGACCTGCGACATCTTTTCCTTCCTGCGATTTCGCTGGCTGCCGTTTCGATCGGATATATCGCGCGAATGATGCGATCGAGTATGCTCGAAGTCATCGGCAAAGATTATATCCGTACCGCCCGCGCCAAAGGGCTTTCCGAATGGGCGGTAACTCTTCACCACGCCCTTCGCAATGCGCTTATTCCGGTGGTAACTATCATCGGTATCAATTTCGCTTCGCTTTTGGGCGGCGCTGTCGCAACAGAAACCGTATTTGCCTGGCCCGGCCTTGGGAGAGCGGTTGTAGATGCGATACGGATGCGCGATTTGCCGGTGGTGGAAGGCTGCGTCATTTTCCTTGCG
>JBAYHX010000240.1:0-5471 GCA_041665965.1 Candidatus Latescibacterota bacterium | reverse complement strand
CACGGTCACACTGGACGAGATAGATATCAGCAGGCTGGCCGGTATATCGCCGGATGGATACCGGCATGAGGGTAACCGTTTCATATGGCGGCTCACCGATTTCGAACCCACGTCAAACATTGTGATCAAAGTTATGGAGAAGAAGGTCTACGACCGTTTGGCCGAAGCGCGCGGAATGCTGGAAAAAAATCCTGAAGATGCCCGTGGACACTATTTGATTGGTACGGTTTACTGGATAGAGTGGCAGTCATCGACCGACATTGGTGACTACCGGGATTGGGGAAAAAAAGCAAAAGGAGAATTGCTGCGGGCAATTTTGATAGACCCAAAGCTCGACGATGCACGGTGGTATCTGGCTACCCTTTACGACAATCCGAGTGAAAAGAAGCTGTGGCGCGAGCAGCTCGAAACAATCGTAAAAAACAACCCCTCGTACAGATGCCGTGACGGGTTGTTCTATTTACAATTCATTAATGAACTTCAGGAGTTCCGGGCCGACAAATTGCTACAGTGGGAAACAACGCATGGCCGCCGATGATCTTTTTGTTTTTTCTATATCTCTTTTCCCTATGTCTGATATCTTTTTCTTGTTTCTTAACCGTTTAACTGACTAAAAAAAGATCGCATGACCAAAAGCATCACCATCGCGCAACTCGAAATAAATAGCATATAGAGCTAATTGTAAAAGTCCATATTTTAGAAGCAGCCCCCTTCCTGTCCTACGGACATCCTTCCCCCAGATGAGGGCAGAAACAGACTGTGAAGCATCGACTCCCCTTGCCCCCGGAACGGGGGAAAGGGATAGAGGGTTAGGGGGCTTGAGTAAAAATATTTTCCATTTTTCAATAGTGTAACTACTTTTGCAATTGGCTCTATATATATGGTAAATTTCAGAATATCATTAACAGCATTTATCTGTTTCATCCGCGGCAAATGGAGATAATATTATGCCAACACTGAACATGTCAATTCAGCACAATCTCGCAAAAGAAGACGCGCATTCCAGGATAAAACGATTCAGCGACGAGATGAAATCAAAGTACGCCGGTCAGGTACATGACCTCCATGAGGAATGGCAGGAAAACCGCGGTTCATTCAGCCTGAAAATCATGGGATTTGCTCTTTCCGGGATAATTGAAACAACGGACAGCGCGGTGAATTTTACCGTCGAGTATCCCTTTTTCGCTTCTCCATTCAAAAGCAGTGTTGAAGAAAAGGTCCGGGAAACAGCGCGTACCCTGCTCACCTGATACAGCGGTTCCATTTCGCTATTTTACTGTATGCTCCGCGCAACACGGAATCCTATGTAATAGTTTCCCCCACCAGTCCAGAAATTGCTGCGCGCCGTCGAACGGCAGGCAGAAGGCTCGCTGAACCAACCTCCCCCGCGCATAATGCGCAGGTTGAACTCTTCGATTCCCTTAGGATTAGCGACACTCTGGGATGTATAGTTTCCCCCGATATACCGTTCGTCATATCCATCGTAACAGAATTCGAATACATTCCCGTGCATGTCGTAAAGTCCCCAGGCGTTCGATTCTTTCTGCGCGACCGGGTGCGTTTTACCCCCGCTGTTGCCTATATACCAACCTGCCCGTGCAAGATCTTTTTCTCCATTCCCGGCGGCGAACTGGGTGATCGTTCCCGCCCGGCAGGAGTATTCCCATTCAGCTTCGGTCGGCAGACGGAATCCGTTTTTGGTAAAATCGCATTTCCCCGTTTTAGGGTCGTAGCACGGCTCAAATCCGGCAGCCTCGCTGAGTTTGTTGCAGAATGCCAGCGCTTCGTCCGCGCTTAAGTCGGTCACCGGAAGATTGTCGTCTCCGGTGAATACGGAAGGATTGTTTCCGGTTACTGCCCTATACTGCCCCTGGGTGATTTCGGTAGCCCCGATCTGGAAAGCGCCGAGGGTTACACGATGAACCGGCTGTTCGTCTGCGTAATAAACATTCACCTTGTCAATTTTTCCCGAAGTGTTCACATAGTCATGCCCCATCATGAAACTACCCGACGGGATTGAAACCAGGGAAATTCCTTTTATGATCTCTTTTTTTACAGGGGAAGCAGCATCAGAGAAAGAAACATATGAAACCATGCCAAGAATAATTATTCCAGAAACTATACATACAGACCGGATATTTTTCATAGAAACCTTTCCTATGTCTATGGTGATAGTAATCATAATACGTCAAAGGATAAAATCATCCAAACGGCGGAATATCCCGTCTCATTGCCCAATGAGCGCCTCTCCAATAGAGTTCACGGTATTTTTTGTCCCGCCATGAGGTATAGGTATGACCGGCGGCAAGACCGACGATCCGCCCTTTTCCCTGTTCGACACACCATCCGGCGATATCGTGACGTTTATCTTCACGGCCGGTGGATTCATAGAGCGGGATGGCTTTTTTGTCGATCAACTCCACCCCGAAATTTTCATCGAGCGGGAGATCGTAATCCTGCATACCTTTAGTGATCGGGTGATTCTGGTTGAAATTGTGAAGGTGCACTGTCTGCACCGGCCCATGCATATAGGGTTTTATTCCCATCATCTCGGTAAATTTCTTCTTGTCGGGAGTCCAGATCGTGCAGTGCAGCGCCATAAAGCCCATGCCCCTGTTCACAACATTTTCGATGATGGCGTTTTCAAGTTCATCGCTCATATAGTCGTCATTAGATGGTATCTTTTCACGGATCGGTTCGGGGCTGAAACCGGCAACCGGCCCGCCCCAACGGGTGATTATCAAAAGATCGGTATCACTGAGAAGTTCGGGAGTAACATACCGTGAATCCACGGTAGCGAGGAACCGCCATTTCGTTTTGGAAAAGACACTGCGCAGTTCCTGCTCCTGGCCCAGACCGTTATGAAGCTGGTCTCCGCCGAGATAAACCACTTTGGTCTCCCCCGCAGCTTTCGGTGCGATTGCGGCATGAGCGTTCATTACCGGAACCGCTGTCGCAGCGACAGCGGCGATACCGGTTTTTATTATTCCCCTGCGGGTAATGTTCCCTTGATTTTCCATATATCTACCTTTCTCTAACCAGTTGATTTTAATAAAATATTTTGCCTCTTTCAAAAATCCATTTTTCAGTATTTCCCTATTAGATGAGACTCATCAATAAATAATGCGGACATTACAGTTTCCCCTTCACTATCATTCAGTGGGGGCAAGTTTACCACACCTGGGCCGCTTTGAACTCCGGAATCTGTTTTTTCATTGCCCAGTGAGCCGCACGCCAGTGCAACTCCCGGCAGGCTGCATTCATCCAGGGTTCGTGGGTATGCCCGATTGCCAATCCGACTACCCGGCCTTTGCCCTGCTCGACACACCATCCCGCGATATCATGACGTTTATCGCTTTCACCGGTGGTTTCGTAAAGGGCAACCGCATTCGGGTTCGTAAGCTCCACTCCGAAATTTTCGTCCAGACTCAGATCAAAATCCTTAAATCCCATTGTAATTGGATTATCCTGATTGAAATTATGAAGGTGCACTTTTTGTATGGGGCCGTGCATGCGTCCTTTTATACCCATCATCTCCGTAAATTTTTTCTTTTCCGGAGTCCATATCGTACAGTGAAGGGACATGAATCCCATCCCCCGGTTCATGACATTATCCACGATTGCATTCTCCAGCTCATCGCTCATATACCCGTCCATATCATCGAGGGAACGTTCGATTATCGGCCCCTGACCATAACCGATGATCGGACCGCCCCAGCGGGTGATGACAAGAAGATCTGCGTCGCTGATGAATTCCGGGGTTATGTATCTGGCATCGGTTGCGGAAAGGAATCTCCAGCCGGCGGGACGAAAGGTGCACCGGAGAGAAACATCCTGGGTGTACCCACAGTGAAGGATATCACCTCCCAGATAGACAACCTTGGTTTCGCCCTTTGCCTTGGGACGGACATTGGATCGATATTTGGGCTGGGAAGTAGCCGCAAGAGAATCTCCTGGCAGAATTTGTGTGGCCGACACGGCGAGCACTGCGCCGAGCGCTTTCCTGCGGGTAATCGTCTTGAAAATACCCATTCGTACTGTCTCCCTTACTGTTAAGATACCGTGAGCGATACTATATTTTTCTAGAGTATATAGAACGTCAGGCCGGAAAACAAAACTTTTTACAAAAATCTCTTGCATTATCGGGCATAATCTGTTTCCTTCGGGAAAAACATGAAGTTAATTTCTCTGGGATTATCGGAATGAAAAAGCTTTTGAAATATATCGCACCAAAATCGTTCGATGACGGCCTTGCGCGGTGCAACGAACTGGGGAAGAAGCTCATTCTGCAGGGAAGAATCGAACGCTTTCTCGATGTTGGATGCGGAGATGGGAAACTTACGCTTGAATTTGCCCAAAGCGCGCATGCCGAAAATATATACGGCATCGAGTACATCGACAGCCTGTGCCGGAGTGCGGAAGAACGTTGCATTCACTGCATCAGCCAGGATGTCAATACCCCCTGGGGTTACGAAAGCGATTTTTTCGATCTCATTCTTTCCAGCCAGAACATTGAACATGTCCACAATTCCCGTCTTTACCTCGAAGAGTGCTATCGTACCCTCCGACCCGGTGGTCAGGTCATCGTCCTCACCGAAAACCTTGCATCATGGGTGAATATCGGGGCGCTCATGTTCGGCTGGCAGCCTTTCTCAACGACCAACATCAACGGCTTCAGCCTCGGCAACCCGCTGATCTGGCACGCCGGCGAACCCCGTGATGAGAAATTCATCAGCACCTGGCAGGCAACCGGTGTGAGCGGCACTGTCGGGCATGTCAGAGTGCTCGCATACAGGGGTTTGAAAAATCTTCTGGAAAGGGTTGGATTCAAAGAAGTTCGTATTTACACACGCGGGTATCTTCCCCTCTGGGGGCCTCTCTCCGACCTGTTATGCGCCATAGACAGCCGTCACGGGCACTTTCTCATCGGGACAGGCATAAAGGGAAAAGTGATTTGATTCATTTTACGGTAACAACTTTTTAAGATAAGCGAAAGATTGTATGGCCATTTCTTACCGGCAGTTTTTCCTAAGCGGCGGAATTTTCATTTTTTTGAACCTTGTGAGCAATTTATTCGAACTCGGGGTCAACGGAATCGTGGCCCGTCTTCCGGAGGGAGAATATGGCATTTATGGGGCGTTATTCAAAATATTCTTCATTCTTACTACCCCGCTTGCCGCCATACAGCTGGTGGTGAGCAAGGAAGTATCCTCTCTTTCCGCCCATGACCGGTATGGCGAGGCGAAACATTTTGTCACCCTCTCGCTCAAGTATGTCATTTTTGCCGGTCTGGCTATCACCCTTATAGGTCTTCTCGCATCTCCCCTGATTGCCGATTTTCTGAAAATCGGTTCTGTCCTTCCGGTTATCTATCTCATGCTGATCATCGGATTCTATTCTCTTATTCCGGTGATGTACGGGGCAATTCAGGGTCTGCAGAAATTCGTAAATCTCGGGTTTGTCAATGTGTT
>JBAYHX010000239.1:0-5507 GCA_041665965.1 Candidatus Latescibacterota bacterium | reverse complement strand
GCAGCGCCGCGGCATCGACCGCATGGAAAACCGTTCCCCCGGAAGCCATGATGGTGATATCCGAACCGGGAATCAGTTCCACAGCTTTCCCCATCTGAAAAACATACCCCGGAGCGTTTACATCTTTTACATTCTGACGGGTCAGACGGATATAGGAAGGGACATTATTCTCCGCCATCCATTTTACCGTCTGACGGGTTTCGCTGTCGTCGGCGGGCTGGAACACGATCATGTTGGGAAGGCCGCGCATGAGTCCGATGTCCTCGAGCCCCATCTGTGAATTGCCGTCCTCTCCTATACCGATGCCGGCGTGAGTCCCGACAATCCGAACCGGCGCCTGGGAATAGGCCACAGAAATTCTTATGGTGTCGTACCTCCCGGTCACAAAACAGGCGAATGAACAGACGAACGGTTTTTTTCCCGCAAGCGCAAGTCCGGCTCCCACACCGATCATATTCGCTTCGGAAATTCCCATCTCGAAAAACCGGCCGGGATATTTATCCGCGAACAACTTTGACATGGTGGATTTTGAAAGATCCGCATCGAGCACAACAATGCTTTCGTCAAGCGCGCCCAGCTCAAGAAGTTCCTGTCCGAATGATTTCCGGGTGGCGGTCAGAGCCATGTAAATCTCCTTTTATAAAAATAGAATTCAGAATTCAGAAGACAGAATAAATATAGCTTCTCGCAAAGTTCGCAAAGAAAGAAGATTAACGTCAGATCAAATACTTTTTACTTTAGACTTTGAATAGCCTTTTTTCTCTACATCATCTTTTATCATTTACATCACACGAATCAGTGGTTCAGACAGTCTTTTCTTATTTTGCGCTTATTTCCCTGATTGCCTGCTCAGCCTGTTCCTGAGTGGGGGCGACACCGTGCCAGTCAACCTTGTTTTCCATGAAAGAAACACCCTTGCCCTTGATCGTGTCGGCCAGGATAAACACAGGTTTGTCTTTGATTGCCGCCGCCTCTTCAAAAGCGTCCATGAGCTGATCGAAATCGTGGCCGTTTACTTTTATTACGTGCCATCCGAAAGCGACCCACTTGTCTTCAATCGGTTCGATCGGCATCACATCTTTTACATAACCGTCTATCTGAGCTTTATTATAATCAAGAATACACACAAGATTATCGAGGTTGAATTTTGATGCCGAGAGAGCCGCTTCCCATATCTGTCCTTCCTGACTTTCACCGTCGCCGATAAGACAGTAGACCCTGAAAGCATCCCCTTCCAATTTCGAGGCAAGCGCATACCCGATAGCAATACTCAATCCCTGGCCGAGAGAACCTGTGGAAGCCTCCAGCGCGGGCATCCTGCAGCGGTCGGGATGACCCTGGAAAGGCGAATCTATTTGCCGTAGTGAAAGCAAATCCCCTTCCGGGCAGTACCCCATCGCAAACATAACCGCGTAAAGCCCCGGGATTCCGTGTCCCTTCGAAAGAACAAACCGGTCGCGGTTTTTCATCGACGGATTTTTCGGATCATGCTTCATTACATGGCCGTACAGGGAAACGAGAATGTCAATTTCCGAAAGCGAACCACCCGGATGTCCGCTCCCCGCTTTGGCAAGCATTTTGATCACATCGATACGGGCCTGCCGGGCAATCTGTTTTAATTGCACACTGTTATAGGGTTTTGACACGCTTTCCTCCTGGTAATATCTCTGAGCGTTTATCCCGTTTATCCTTAACATTAATATAAAGAAAGAAAAGAGATCGTTGAAAGCAAAAGTTTTTTAGTAAATATTACACGTATGAGACATATTTTATTGCGAGAGCGCCCGCTGCCTTTTGATAAAACGATAACTCCTGTAACGAATAGATTTCAAACCATTCATTTTGTCAACAGGGTGTGACGGTAATTTACATGGTAATGGCATATTCTGAAAGTGTTTTTATACAGGATACGGGATTTGGCTCCTCACAATCATTGAGGCAGAAATCCCCACTGCCTTTCGGCATCTCCCCAAGGGCGCCCAAGCCGATTCAAGAATCGACTTGGGACCCGGATAAGGGGAGAATTATGTACGAGGCTGTCTTTATTCTTCTTTGTTCAATCCCCTTAGCAAGGGGGTCGCCGTGAAACGGCGGGAGGATTTTATCCTTGAGTTTTTAAATAGATCAGGTTACATCAACTTGCCGTATAATCTTGATGATCGTATATGAAACATTCCGGGGAAAAGGATAGAAAAGTTATATGACAACCCTTGTATTATTCTGTGAACGATGAGAAAAGTACAATTATAATGGCTTGATACTGGTATTTTCCTATATTTTATCAGGTTAATACAGTCAATCGGGAAAATTCATTTTTTTAAGGTTTTTTCCACAGACAGGGGATACCATTTCGCGTATATTCATGGAAGCTTAAAATTTTCAATGGACGCATTTTTGGGAATACACTATAAATCTCGTTTTCATGACGACCGGTTCTGTCGCCATGAATTTGAAGTTTCCCTGCTGGCGCTCTGAGGAGAACAGCGTATGATCGAGAAAATTTTCAAACTCAAATCCAACGGCACTACCATCCGGACAGAGCTTATTGCAGGTTCCACAACCTTTCTTTCCATGGCGTACATTATTTTTGTCCAGCCGGCGGTATTATCTCTTGCCGGAATGGATTTCGGCTCGGTTATGATGGCGACATGCATCTCTGCGGCGCTGGCTTGTCTGGTGATGGCGTTCATGGCTAATTATCCAATCGCGCTTGCACCGGGAATGGGTGAAAACTTCTATTTCGTTTTTGCTGTTGTTCTTGGAATGGGAATCTCATGGGAAAAAGCTCTCGGCGCCGTGTTTTTGTCCGGTGTGGTTTTCATTTTACTCACCTTCATGCGTATCCGTGAGCTGATCATCGATGCGATCCCCGAGAGCCTGAAAAACGCCATCCCGGCGGCAATCGGTATATTCATAACCTTTATCGGTCTGGTGCAGGCGGGGATTGTGGTGAAAGATCCCGGCGGCGGGATCGTTGCCCTGGGGAATCTTCACTCCGCTCCGGTGCTTCTCTCTCTCGCCGGACTGTTCATTATTCTCTTTTTAATGGTACGAGGGGTCAAAGGCGCGCTTCTTTTCGGTATGCTGGTGACTACGTGTATCGGTCTTATAGCCGGAATCATTCAGTATAAAGGGATCATTTCCGCTCCGCCCTCGATAAGCCCAACCTTTTTCAAAATGGATCTTTCAGACATTTTCAGCATGGAGTATGTCACCGTGGTGCTCATATTCCTGCTCATGGCCATGTTCGACACCATCGGAACCCTTGTCGGAGTGACACAGGCCGCCGGAATCATGAGGAACGGCAAGCTCCCCCGTGCGCAGGGAGCCCTCTTTGCAGATGCATTCGGCACCGCCGCAGGAGCGGCTCTCGGGACTTCGACAGTCACCGCGTACATCGAAAGCACCACCGGAGTCCGTGAGGGAGGGAGGACCGGACTCACCGCCATCACCGCGGGGGCGCTTATGCTCCTCGCCATGTTTTTCAGCCCCCTCGTTGCCATGATTGGCGGAGGATATCCGGTAAACGGTCCGGATGGGAAATACCTTTACACGTTGTATCCGATAACAGCGCCTGCGCTCATCCTGGTCGGATCGTTCATGGCAAAAACCATCACCCGCTGCAACTGGGAGGATTTGACCGAAGCGATTCCTTCATTCATGACAATTGTCGGCATGGCGCTGACCTACAACATCAGCACCGGCCTGGCGTTCGGATTCATCCTGTACCCGATTCTCAAACTCATGGCCGGAAAAGGCAAAGAAATTTCCTGGCTGGTATACGTTCTGGGAGCGCTGTTTCTGGTGAAATTCATTCTGGTGGGATAATGTAAAAAAGGAATAATCAAGATATCACAGTGAACTTCGCCCCGCCATCTTTCAAGTGGCGGGGCGTGTCGTTTTTGTTCCACTCGAATGGTAAATCCGTTTACGGCCTGCTGACAATACGGAAACCTATTTCATCGCTTTTTTCACCCGGGTCTCTTTTGAAGCGGGTCTTCGACATGCAGCTTCCGGCGCTGGTTTCATACCTGCCGCCGCGTTCTATGCGGGTGGCGTAATAATCAGCGGGGCCGATAGGATCGATCGCGCTCGCGTCCGTATAAGGCCCATACCAATCGTAACACCATTCGCTCACGTTCCCGTACATGTCATAGAAGCCCCACGGATTGGGTATTTTCTGCCCGACAGGGTGCGTTTTGAAAGAACTATTGGATGTATACCACCCTGCATAGCCTAGGTCATTCTGATTATCACCGTAGCTGTATGCCGTTGTCGTCCCTGCGCGGCATGCATATTCCCATTCCGCTTCCGTCGGCAGCCGGAATCCGTTTTTGGTGAAATCACATGCTCCCGTGTACTCATTGGTATAACATCGCTCAAGACCCGCCAGATCGCTCAGCTTGTTACAGAACCTTCCCGCGTCAAACCACGATACCTTCTCCACAGGCAGATTATCATCCCCCTTAAAAAACGACGGATTCGTGCCAACGAGAGAGTAATACTGCCCTTGCGTGATCTCGTATATGCTCATCGTAAACGCCGAAATCGTCACTGTATGCCCTGCGACAACATCCGACCCCCCCATCTGGTAAGTCCCGGAGAGAACCTTCCTGAAAGGGATGTTCTTGATGACTATAATACCGCTTGTCAGTGAAACCGATATATTTAACTGTTGCTCCCCAGCAACCTTGATACCGGAATAAGTGTAGATAATGTTCCCGCTACAGATAACGGTGAGGGTATATGTTGACTCGGCAGCCCTCTTTGCAACACTTTGTGTCCCTGAATTCATGGTAAGTTTTGCCGCCGCAGGAGAACCGCCGCCGTCAAGCAGGAGCATCTTCTTTGTTACTGTAGACGATCCGGCCCGCAGCTGATATAGATAGATACCTGCGCCGGCATGATTCCCCCGATTATCCATTCCATCCCATGTCACAATGTGTGACCCGGCGTTCATATACGTATCGACGACCGTTGTGACTCTTTGCCCCATGATATTATAGATGGACATGCTGACATGCCCGGATGAATCGAGCGTGAAAGGTATCGTCGTTGTTGGATTGAAAGGATTGGGATAGTTCTGCCCGAGTGAGAATGCGAAAGGAGTAGATGCATCGATTCCGACTGAAAGGGTGATCGAATACTTTCCCTGGTTGTCAGTGGAGTTGCTGAATGTATTAATAGGATTTGCTTCATCGGTAAGAGTAACTGTAGCTCCTACTACCGGAACGCCTTTCGCGTCGGTCACAACACCGGTCACCGAAGCGAAACCCGGCATTGTATGAACAACAAGAGAAAGTAGCACCAGCGCCAATACCATACAACACGGAATTCCCAATTTCCGTTTGCTCATGATTATACCCCCTCTATGAAAAGACTATTGTATCCAATAACCCCCGTATCGAATTCATGCGTGGAAAAAGTTCTATACAATGAGCTCATTGCAAAAGTATTTTTTTGAAGGCAGCCCCTTTTCTGTCCTCCGGACATCCTTCCCCCGGAGG
>JBAYHX010000238.1:0-5522 GCA_041665965.1 Candidatus Latescibacterota bacterium | reverse complement strand
GATGGAATTGATCATGGGAGCCCAGATTTCATAATTGAGATGGCTGTTATCGCCAAGGGCGACAACACCAATACGAAGAAGATCCGTAGCGGGAAGTTTAGGTTTTGTCTGCGCTTTGATACTCTGAGCGCCTGCTGCCGCAGCGCCTCCGGCAAGAACGGCATTTCCGATAAAAGTGCGGCGGGTTGTTTCCTTCTCCATAGTATTCCTCACAAGAATAATTTAGGGTGATCGTTCCCGAGTCCGGACAAAAATAACTACCACCGGGCAGTATGATAATTTCTATAATATTCCTTTCATAATAATACATCATAATACACTGTATCTTTTATCAAATCAACATGGTTTCACTTGTTTGTGAACAAGAACGGCATTATTTTGCCTTAAATTCTTTTCCTGAACCCTTAATCAATACGCGAGCAATAAGGAGCTTCCATGACACGTAAAATTGAGAACACAAATCGTCGGGATTTTCTGAAAACCTCGGCTATGGCTGCGCTCGGCGCATCTGCTCTTTCAGCAACAAACGGGCTGGCTGCAGTTCAATCCTCAAATAGACCATTTGTCACCGGAGTCAAAGGGAAAAAACTGGTGGGCTGCTATGTAAGTATCGACGAAATTCTCAAGGAACCCAAATATCTCGACGCTCTTCAGCAGAAACTCGGTGTCAACACAGTCATCAATCATTTCACCGGAATCAAGATGCCTCAATCGCTGAAAGCCATGAATCCGCTTCAGGGTAAGGGATGGATGGGAATGATGCCGGCAAACAACGACGATGATTCCAATCTTGTCAAGGCGATTGAAGAAGTGCACCGTCGCGGTATGGATTTCTGGATGTATTATACCGGGCACCATTACGGACAGCTTTACCGTCCGGTTTGCGCGGAAACGTTCGAGGGGGTTCCGTTCAACGAGCTTCCCCCGATTCCCTATGCCCTCTGCCAGGGACTGATCACCGTGTGTTTTAATAAACCTTCCGTGGTAAACTGGGATTTGAAAGCTTATACTTACGGCGCCCAGGCGTATGATGTGGATGCCATCTATGTCACCCATTACCGGTATGCAAACCCCGCGTTCTTTACCAATCTTTTCGGATGCGCCTGTCCGGACTGTCAGAAGCTGGCCGGCAATATGGGATATAATTTCCCGGCGATGAAAAAAGCCTGTCAGAACCTTCAGGCGAATCTCAAGAAGCTTGACAAGGCTAAAGTGCAGCAGGCAGCAAGATTAGGGTATACTCTGACCGATTTTATGCAGCTTCTTGCCGATGACCGTGCATTTTTCGACTGGCTGTCATTCCGGGCTGCCGCTGTCGGAATGAGAATGAGAAATATCCGCAACTCGATCCATAAAGCGACAAACAACCGTGTCCAGTTCATCTCCGATACTCATAATCCCACTCAGGCTCTCTATGTAGGACACAATTACAATGACATGATGAACGGAAGCTCGGATGGTCTCATGCCGCTTGCCTGGCTCGATTATCAGCACATGAGCGCTGTGGCGGCACTCTCAAACCTTTTGGTCACCTGGGTTCCCGGACTGGATGAAGAAACCGCCATGACCGCGATGCTCAAGTTTTTCGGCTGGGATGAGCTTCCCATTCCACGGAAGAAAATCGCCGACCTTCATATCGGACTGAACGAAAAGAGTCACAACGACACCGAATTCTACTCGTATTTCAACAAGGAAGCCACTCTTGCGCTCTGGTCTCATGAATTGGAACACATAGCTATGCTGAATACGAAAGGAATTCCTTCGTTCCCTGTCATCAAAGGGCACCAGTGGACGGAACCGATATCCCGTGAGCTCATGGACCGGTGCATGTCGTTCGGGCACACCGGATACATTTTCCAAAGAACCGAGCTGTTTATCGACAAATCCAAACTGTAAGGCTGGAGACATTAGAGTTTCACTGGAAATGAAAGCCGGAGTACGAATAGAAATCGAGATTCAACAGCAGGTTGATGTAAATTACTCACCCCATAATCCCCTCTCTTTCAAAGAGAGGGGAAGACCCGGGTATGCATGACAGATACGGTAAGGGTGACATTCCATGCTCCTTCTAACCTATGCCGAGTCGATTGGTAAAGACAGCATAATATAAAGATTTCACCGCACGGAAAGGTGAATGCATGTTTGTGTATCATGCTTTTTCAGCCCATATTTTATTGATCACAGGTTTCATTGCTATTTTCATCGCTTTTTTCGTCTTTCCCCGTAGAAAAGTGCCGGGGGGAATTTACTTTTTTTTCCTTATGCTTTCGGTTGCAGGATGGGCGATAACCAATGCTTTTGAAATATCATCCGCTGAATTTGCCACTAAAGTATTCTGGTCAAAACTCAGCTATCTCAGCATCACGAGTGTGGCTCCTCTCTGGTATTTATTTGCTTTACGATATACTCAGCGTGATAAATGGCTGACCAAGGGACACATCGTTCTTTTCTGGATTATCCCTGTTGTAGTATTTCTTCTTGCTGTCACAAACGATTTGCATGGATTAATATGGCCTGCAATCACTCCGCTCTCAACAGAACCGGGAGCATTGCTTGTGTACGCCCATGGCCCGGGTGTATGGCTTGATATGATCTATTCCTATGTATTGCTCATCATCAGTACAATTCTCATCATCAAAATAACCCTCACCTCACAGAAATTATACCGCCGTCAGGCTTTTTTACTGACTATCGGAGCTATAGCACCCTGGATAGGTAACTTCATCTACCTTACGGGTCTATTTCCATTCAAGGGTGTAGACATAACCCCTTTTGTTTTTACTCTTACCGGACTGCTCATAGGGCTTGGCTTATTCAGGTATCAACTGCTCGATCTCGTTCCGGTCGCTCATGATACGCTTATCGCTTCCATGAAGACCGGAGTGTTGACCATCGATACTAAAAACCGCCTCGTTGATTTCAATCCTGCAGCGGGGAATATTCTGGGAATCAGTTCTTCCGATATCGGAAGAGAAGTGGAAAATACCTGGTTTTCTTTGTCTTCCCACCTGCCTGAATTTCAAGGGGAAACGCATAAAGAGCTGACGGTAGATATTCCTGAATCAAATCGGTGGTTGAGCGTAAATGTTTCTCTCCTTAAAAACCGGGGCTGTCAGGTTGGACGCCTGATCGTTGTACAGGATATTACCGAACGCAAGCTGCAGGAAAAAGAGCGTGAAGAAAACATTCAAAATCTCCAGAAAGCCTTGTCCGAAATCAAAACTCTCAGAGGTTTTATCCCTATCTGTTCGCACTGTAAAAAAATTAGAAATGATAAAGGATTCTGGGAGCAGATTGAAAAATATTTGGGCGAACATTCAGAAGTAGAATTCTCCCACGGAATATGTCCCGACTGTATGGAGAAGCACTACAAATGGTTGACGGACTAGAGTAACAATGCGAACACGGTTCCATCAAATTATTTTGAAAATAATATGAGTTTATCATCCAATTAGATAAAATATTGAATTTTTATTCAAAATCCTCCACATATACTGTATATTAACGAAAGCATCCGAAGTTGTATTCGTGAAGTATTATTTAAAAACCATTGACATTCATGTTGATTTATTGTATAATGTTTATATCATAATAGTTTCTCGATTTTAACCCTTTTTAAAGGATGATATCGATGGAAACACAGAAACTCTGGGGAAAAATAAAAAAAACTGTAACCGATGGCGTAACAGTTGCCTCGGAAAAAACAGAAGAGTTCACCAAATTTGGAAAAGCGAAACTTGATGTGCTCAATACCAGGCGGAAAATAACAAAGAAGCATGGTGAAATGGGACGTATTATTTACACCATGTTAAAAGAAGGAAAAACCGGAAATAAAATACTCCAGACCGAAGAAGTGGAGAAACTGGTCGACACATTGAAAAGTTTGGATAGTGAATTAGAAGAAAAAGAAAAAATCTGTGAAACTCTTAAGAAAAAAGCTGATGAAAACATTGAGGAAATAAAATCAAAGACCAAAGCAGGTTTCGAGGATTTACGCAACAAAGCAAAAGAGGGGATGAACGACTTACGGAACAGGGCCAAGCCTGTAATAAAGAAGATGAAAGAGAAGACTGAATTCATCAAGAAAGGCCACAAAAAAGATAGCGGTTCAAAAACGGTTAAAAAATGATTTTTGAATAGGCCCACAAGTAAAACCTCATACAATGAATCTCAAAAAAAATAACCGGAAATACAAGAGATGAAAAAATGTATTTTCGGTTTTTTTTTATTTTTTTTGAAACTAATTTTTTATTTAAGGGTTAATACACATGGACAATTGACAGGGTATTATTTGGTTAGATTGTCCGAATTGTTGTTATTTTATTCGCTGATTTTAAAAAAGCAGGCAAATCCTGCAAGCATCCTGATGCATGGTAAGGGTGCATAATTTGACAAGGGTGCTTGACTTTTTCACAATTAATCCTTAAATTGCTGTTTCAAAAAAACGCTTTGGAGGTGCATTATGGACAAGAATTATTCAAGGCTTTTTTCCCGTTTTTTTCTTCCCCTCGCTCTCATAGCCTTCGTTTTCGTTTTTACTTTACATCTTTCCGCTCAACCCGGATTACGGTCAACGGCTGCTGCGGCTCCTTTAACGAACCAGCCGCAAAGCCCCTTTACAAAAGTGTATGAAAAAGTTGCTCCCGCAGTTGTGCAAATTAATGTTAAAGCCGAGGTGACACAGCGGATCACACAGCAGATCGATCCATTCTTTCGCCAGTTTTTCAATGTTCCCCAGAATCAGAAGGAAATAAGGCCAGGGATAGGTTCCGGGGTTATCATCGACCGTGAAGGCCGTATCCTTACGAACAACCATGTTGTTGCAGATGCTAAGGATATTAAGGTAATTTTAAGTGATAATGAAAAGTATGATGCCACGGTGGTGGGGACAGACCCTGATACGGATTTGGCGATGATCCAGTTGAAACTGAAAGGTAAATCGCTGCCGGCCGATTGTGTGGCAGAATTGGGCGACTCTGATCAGCTCAAACCCGGCGACTGGGCGATTGCCATCGGGAATCCTCTGGGGCTTGACCGTACTATTACCGTCGGGGTAATCAGCGCTCTGGGACGTAACAATCTTCCAGCGCAGGGTGGCCCTTTATTTCAGAATTTTATCCAGACCGACGCTCAGATCAATCCGGGAAATTCCGGCGGGGCTCTCGCTGATATAAATGGGAGAGTGATTGGCATTAATGATATGTATAATCCCGAGTATGCCGGTATCGGTTTTGCAATACCTATCAATATGGCAAAATCGGTCATGGACAAGATTCTTGCCACCGGTAAAGTTGCCCACGGATTTCTGGGTATTCACGGAAAAGATATTGATCAGGACACTCAGGCGGCTCTCGACCTTTCAGGTACAGAGGGAGTTCTTGTGGATCAGGTGGTTTCAAACGCACCTGCTGAGAAAGCCGGCATCAAGATTGGTGATGTCATTGTCGGCATCGACGGAAAGAAAGTGAAGAACTATAACGATTTTCTCAATAAAATCGCATCTCAAAACCCTGGAGACACGG
>JBAYHX010000237.1:0-5530 GCA_041665965.1 Candidatus Latescibacterota bacterium | reverse complement strand
CAAAAAGAATCTCAATCATCCGTGTGTCTACATCATTCTGTATGCCAAAAGTAGTCGGATAAAAAACGAGAAGAAGGCCGGGCACCAGCAGCAGCCAGAAAACTGTGCCTTCTGTGATGTTGGTATCCGCATTAAGGACATTCATAACAGTTACAAAGATATATATTCCAAACGCCGCAATAAGGAAGAAGATAAATTTATTTGCAAAAATAATCTTCATGTTATAACGGGATACTTTATAAAGAATCGTCCAAATATTATCAATTAATTTACGATAATTCATGTGTCCCACCGAAGGTATAAATGTTTTGAATCATTTTATTCTTTCGATATAACTTCTTCACTGTCTGCCGTTTCGCTATCCGCATGCTTTTTTCCCAGCAGCCACAAGTAAGCGTCCTCCATGGTCGGCTGAACTTCCTCGGCGCCGGGATATGGCGGCATTTCACCAAGGCACCGTACCCTGATCTGATCCTCGAACCTCATATGATGCACAATCCGCAGACGTTCGCGGAGCGTTTGAAAAGTCTCCTGATCTACAAGGAACTGCCATACTTTACCCCGAACCGCATCGGTCATCTGGAAAGGATTGCCAAGGTAGGCGAGTTTCCCACGGTTGAGGACTGCGACATGGTCACAGGAACTCGATATATCTTCGATGATGTGAGTGGAGAATATCACAATCCTCTCACGGCTCAACTCAACCAGAAGGTTACGGAAACGGATACGTTCGCGGGGATCCAGACCGGCTGTCGGCTCATCGACCACAAGAATACGCGGCAGGTGGAGAAGCGTCAATGCAATGCCCATACGCTGTTTCATTCCTCCCGAGAAAGAGCCTATTTTATCATCCTTCTTGTCAAAAAGATGTACTGATTTAAGAGCATATTCAACGTGTTTCTTCCTTGTGTCGCGGTCATAAATACGTTTCAATATGGCCAGATAATCGAGAAATTCGTACGCTGTCATATTCTCATATGTTCCGAATTCCTGCGGAAGATAACCGATGAGCCCCTGAAGTTCTTCCCGTTTTTCACGGAAGTCTATCCCATTTATCCAGGCAGTGCCCATGCTCTGATTGAAAATGCCGCAGACAATCCGCATCAATGTCGTCTTTCCCGCTCCGTTCGGTCCCAAAAGACCGAACATGCCGTTCCCTATTTCAATGGAAACGCTGTCAAGCGCATTGAAAGGGGTTTTCTTCTCGCCGATGACAGGAACAACCCTTACAAAGCGGAAGAAACTGTTTCTGATTCCGGAGAATTTCCCTTTGAGCCGCATGATATTGACGCCGCTCTTATGGAGCCACTCCGCGGTGCTGTGAATCACAAGGGCAAAGTACCATATGAAACCGATAAAAAAGATCACGGCGGCCCTGAAATCATAAAGGTAGAATACACCGATATTAACCGCCGGAATCCCCCAGATAATGAAATTATTAACCACAGAACGAATAGTTATATATGCGGTTTTTCCTGTATTATTTTCACGGTTTCCTAAATATTTCCCTACATTTCCGAAGAGGAAAAGAGTATAGAAATAAATTATATGCGCAAGAAGGAAAATCCAGATCTGAGACTGCACATAAAAATAGACAAAGTAAATTGCAAATCCCAGGAGCGGTATTTCCCAGAGGAAATTATTGAAATCTCTCCATGTACGGAACTGTTTGGCTGCTCCGGTCGCCTCTTCGATACGGGCGCCTTTTTCCCATTCTCGAACAAATCTGCCATTATCATCGTAAATTTTAACCATCCGTCGCAGCTTGATGAATAGTGAATCATCCCTGCCTATATATTCTGTTTTTGCCTGACGCAGACTGGATGTGATAAAATAGAGCGTCGAAGGTATCAAAAGAACTGAGGCAAATAAGTAAGCGAATTTCCAGAGAATGCTGTCAACGTGGGTATAGATAAACAGCGCAATAACTGCAAGAACTATTATTTGCAGGGCTTTCAGCTCCCATTTAAGGCTCTTCAGCCATTCCAGGGCTTTCTCCATTCCGGAGTATACAGTCGGAATAAACACAAGAGTGAAAAGTGTGCTCAAACTGAGCCCCCCGATAACTGTAATAGCGAACGGTGCGCCGATACGATCAACATATCCGCCCTTGCCCATCGCAAGAGGGAGCATCCCGATTATAGTAGTGATCGCAGTAATGATAATCGGACGTACTCTCGCCTGTCCCGCTGTCATGATCGCCCGTGAACGGTTGAATCCGCGCTTTCGGAGAATACGGGTATAATCGATCAGAAGGATTCCGTTGTTTACTACAACTCCCAGGAGGATAAGAAATCCGATCAGGGAGTTGGCGTTAAGAATCGAATTGTTGGTAATGATAAGCGCCCAGAGAGCGCCTATAGCTGCCAGCGGTATGGTGAACATCATTACCACCGGTGCGGTGAATGATTCAAACACGGAAGCCAGAAGCATATAGATGAGAATGAACGCTGCTCCGATAAGGAAGTAAAAATCTGAAAAATCCGTTTCATCGTGAACAGCTTCAACCGCTACTCCCGGAGGAAGAGTCAGGCTGGCGATAATTTCGTCCACTTCGCTCCGTGAGGTTTCCAGATAAGGTTTCGATTCAGTAACATCGGAGGTAAAACTATAGGTAATCTGAATCTGCTTTTCCTGATTCAGACGCTTTATTCCCGCTTTCCCCTGCCCGAATACAATACGGCTCAACTGCTCAAGAGAATACAACCCTCCGGAACTGGTAGGAATAAGAAGCGCGCGAAGGTCATCAGCATTTTTTTCGACTGTCTTTTCGTTTGTATCCGCCTTAACATCGGATTCGTTCTGTATATCGATGTCGTACTCTTCGACTCCCTGCTTGAATTTCATCGACGAACTGACCTGTCTGTTCATTGATGAAATTTCACTGGTTACATTTGCGGGAGTGATACTTTCCCTGCTCATGAGATCCCTGTCGAAGAGAAGGTGTACTTCCGGACGGTTGTCATCAACATTGAACGAAACCGATTTTACTTCATCAATATTATCGAGGTAGTATCTGATGTCCTCTGCTACTGCCCGCATCATAAAGAAATCGTTTCCCTTGACCAGAATTTTCTCTGAAGCCGAACCTATTCCTAGATATTTTTCCAGCGATACCCCGGAAGACATGGATCCCCCGCCATACCGTGTACTCGACTGGGGTTCGGAAAGGCTTACCTCAGCTCCGGAGAACTGATTGATCCTTTTCTGAATATCAGCCTTTATTTCTGTGATAGAACGTTTATTGATTTTCTCATAATCGTCTTTGAGTATAATGGTAACCGTTGATTCTTCCTCATTCACATTGGCGATAATGTCTTGTTTCTCCGGAATGTCCACAAGCTTCTCTTCCAGATTTTTTGTCAGCTGGTCGGTCATTTCGAGAGTGGAACCCTTCGAAGCAGTAAGGTAGAGATTGAACTGTTTCAACTCGACCTCACGTGATACATTCAGGCTCAGGGTAAAACATATGAGAACGCTCAGAAGGAAAACAGTAACCGCTCCGAAAATGGTTCTCGCCGGAAACCGCATTGCCGATTTCAAGAGAAGCGTATAAATCTGCATAAGACGGTTCTTTTGGGAGACTTTGTTAAAAACCATTGTTTTTGTGTTTTTTTCCCGCATGAGTGTAAAATGAGTTATCATCGGAATAAGGAATATTGCGACAAGGAGTGAAACAAGAAGTGTAGATACGATTGATACTCCTGCCTGCTTTCCAATCAGTTTTATTGTCGCATCGGATGAAAAAATAAAGGGTAAAAATACAATGATGGTGGTGAATGTCGATGCAACAATCGAGCGCCAGACCTCGGTTGTTCCCTGAAGAACCGCTGTGGTTTTGTCACGGTGCGCGGCGAGGAGACGCATGATGTTCTCCAGCACGACTACCCCGTTATCGAGCAGCATTCCCACTGCCAGAGCTATTCCGACAAGAGTCAGGCTGTTGATGGTAATTCCGAATGCATAGAAAAAGTTGAAGGCGGTAAAAATCGAAATGGGAATAGCGAATGCAATGATGGCGACCAGTTTAATGTTTCTAAGAAAGAACCAGAGAATGATAATAGCCATCAATCCGCCGATAATAGCCAATTCTATGATAAGATTGAGGTTGGATTCCATCTCCTCCGAAGAATCGGTCTGGATGACGATCTGGACATCCTGTGAGGCAAGCTGGCTGTTAAGACGGTTGATCAATGCACGGGTAGTATGGGAAAGATCGATCAGATTTGCCTGGGAATCACGGACAAGCTGAATGGTAATCGCATCCTTGCCGTTTACCCTGCTTATGGATGTTTCTTCCTGCGCTCCGAACGAGACATCTGCCACATCTTTCAGAAGAACGTTGCCCGTTGTGTTGACTACGATGTTTTCCAGATCGTGGACATTGGTATAATCGGTTACGAGATTGACAACATATTTTTTTTCGTTGGTATATGCATACCCAAGGTAGGTTTTATTCTGGCTGTTCTGTGTGATAAGCTGCCGTATTTTTCCCGCGGTAACATTATATGCTTTACAAGCCTGTTCATTGAGAGTAATCTTCACCGATTTCAGACTTCCACCGGTAATATTAACCAGAGCAATGCCGTTGATTGCTTCAAGTTCCTTCTCGATCTTCTGGTCGATAACCGCCCGCAGTCGCTCTTTGCCTCCTCCTCCACGAACCTGAAGACCCATGAAAGTATTGGACATGCTTTGTGTATCAACTTTCTGAACATCGATCGAAAATTCATCTGCAAGGGATGTTTTAATGCTCTCTATCGCTTCTTCCAGTTTCAGATAGGCATACTTTATTTTTACCCCGGAATTATATGATACCATTATCCGGCCGCTGTTCTGGCTTATCGTGGTTTCAATCTTGTTGATGCCTTCCTGGGAACTTGCGGCGCCTTCAAGGGGAATTACCGCCTGTTTTTCCATATAGTCCGGATCCATTTCGGTTTTTCCGGACACAGAGATAATCAGGTAGGGAAGATCGGAACTTGGAATTATTTCGATCGGGAGCTGCCGGTAAGAAAAATACCCCAGCAAGGTTATCCCGATAAAAAACATACTGACGAAAACCTTACGGTTTATTATCCATTTAATTATATTCATATTTTGTTTCTCACCGTCATACTGTCAAGCACATAGTATACACAGGGTATCACAATAAGGGTCAGCAGGGTTGAACTGAACAGCCCGCCGACAACGGCGAGAGCAAGAGGGGCACGCAGGGCTGCGCCCTCACCTATTCCTATACAGAGCGGCAGCATACCGAGGATTGCGGTCAGACTTGTCATGATGATGGGACGTATCCTCCGCTGGCCTGCTTCCAGTATTGCATCCCGGAGTGAATAGCCTTCATTTCGCAGCTGGGTAATGCAGTCCACAAGAATGATGGAATCATTTACCGCAATACCCACAAGCATAATAAGTCCTATATATGCCATCATATTGAAAGATTTTCCCAAAAGGAAGAATATGAAAATCGTTCCGATCACTGCTGTGGGTATGGAGAGAAGAATCGTAAATGGGTGTATCAACGATT
>JBAYHX010000236.1:0-5561 GCA_041665965.1 Candidatus Latescibacterota bacterium | reverse complement strand
GCACAGTCGGTTATAATACAATCGATATCCAGATCACGGAATACCCTGAGGTTTTGCTCCGCAAGATGTTTCGCATTCCGTAAATCACCCGAGGAATAGACAGGAATGCCGCAGCAAACCTGACCGCGGGGGATCACCACCTCAACATTGTTCCTTGTCAGAACCCTCACCGTGGCCTCTGCAATCTCGGGGAACAGGAGATTCGTCGCGCATCCCACAAAATATCCCACTCGAAGGATCTTATCGCCACAGGCGGGAATAACCTCGGGTAAGCGTTTCATCGCAGATTTTCCAGCCAAAGACGGGAGTTTTTTATCTCCCATTCCTGATAGTTTTGGCACAAGAGCTTCAAGTATAGTATTCCCTTCATAGAACCATTTCTGCCCCAGCGCAGCCAACTTTGACAAGGATATCAGAACATGATGATTTTTTAGTACGGTATTGAAAATCAGCTTTTTAACCGGATTCATTTTACCCCTGCGCGCAAGCTCCGCCCGCGCCGCAAGGACGATACGGTCCGTTTTCACTCCGGAAGGACATATTTCGCTGCACTTCATGCAGTTCAAACAGTCCAGCATCCTCTCTTCAAAAGCGCCTTTCAGGCTGATAGAGTTATCGAGGAGAGCCCCGGCAAACTGAATACGCCCGCGGGGGGATGCGCTTTCTAAACCTGTCTCCTCGAACGATGGGCAAACACTCCTGCAGAGACCGCATCGGAAACATTTGGAGATGGAG
Source organism: Candidatus Latescibacterota bacterium (assembly GCA_041665965.1). GTDB lineage: Bacteria > Latescibacterota > Latescibacteria > Latescibacterales > Latescibacteraceae > JAUYCD01. Next base: position 4,826 of record JBAYHX010000236.1, on the reverse strand, counting down.
TCCTCATGTTCTTTGAGGATGGGAAGTTCATGTGCATTTGCCATAAATACGAATCTATAACCCTTTTATTGTTCATTACAACAGGAGAAAATGTCACATTGAAAAAAACCGTATAAAAACACTTTGTCGAATGAAATACTCACTGTTGTATATTTAAAAATTATTTCCTGCCCTATTTTGAAAAGGAGGACAATTGCTTTTCAGGAATATTCATTCACGGGGAGCCGCTTCCCCGCTTTTTCCATCACCATAGACGCGATAAGGCCGGTCAGTGCTCCTGTGGCAATGCCTGCTACCAGAAATATAGGAGTAAATATAAATATTTCAATACTTTTAACAAAGAGCAAATAAGCCACGAAAAGCTGCACCATATTGTGCACCACAGCTCCCAGCACACTGATACCAACCGGGCTGAATACTTTTTTTCCGTAACGATATACGACCGCCATGACGATGGCGGAAGCCAGACCTCCGCAGAGGGCAAAAACAAAGACCGGGGTAAAAAGCCTTCCCAGAATAAGTGCTCCCAACATAATCCGCAGCACAGTAACTTTCAACGCATCTCCAAACCCGAACAGTAAAAGGGCAAGGATAGTGGCTATATTGCCGAGACCCGGACGAAACCAGGGAAGAAGGGGCAGGAAGGATTCAAATACAAAAAGAATCAGACCACAGGCCGAAAGCATCGAAAGCAGCACCAGCCGGTAAGTAGCTCTGCTGCCAGTCATTCCACCACCCCATCGAAGGCTTTGTCATCATTCTTACCACCTGTTATTCTCACAATAATGTGATTGGGAACGCATACCAGTATTTCTCCCGCATGACTGATATGCCCCATGTGCACACAGTATTTATCGGGGCAGGGTGATTCCGGAATACAGACCGCCCCATTTCCCACTTTTATAACCGTTTCTCCCAGCGGACCGGTAACTGTAGTGACAATATCATGATCCAGGGGCAATTCAAGAACCCGGCGGTTGTCCACTCCCACCACGGCATGTTTTCCGGAAACCCCTAAAAACCGTATCGCTCCGAGGCTCAACAAAGACAGAACGAGGAGGACCGCGATCAGAATTATATCACCCTGTGTAAAATACCGTTTCATCTTTCAGCTTTCCAATCCGATAAGAAAACAAAAACATTTATCTATCAGAACACAGCAGTTTACAATGTCTTCTCTATTATCCCCACAACTTCTTCACTGGTTATACGCCGCATACACTGATAAGTTCGATTCGGGCATGTTTTATGCCCATGTACTCCGCAGGGGCGGCAGCTCACATCCGTTTCGATAACTGTTCCTTTTTCAGTATACGGCCAGAAACCGAAACGGCTGATAGTCGGCCCGAAAATTGAATAGACGACCGCACCCATGGCCGCAGCAAGATGCTGAGGAGCAGTGTCTCCGGTAAGAACAAACCGTGAGCGCCGGTAAAGTTCCCCGGATTGCCGTAGTGTAAAAAGGCCGCATAGGTTAAGCGCCCCCGGTATATCTTCGGCTAATTTTGTACATATTTCTTTTTCATCCTTCCCGCCGCTGATGACTACCCGCAATCCTTTTTTCGAAAAATATTCTCCGGTTTCCCGGTAATATTCTCCCGGCCACATCTTTGTCGGCCAGACAGAACCCGGCGCGAAAACACAAAAGGGATCATTCCCGCCAAGAATCTCATCCACGAGCACTTTATCCTTATCATCAGGGAAAATAGCAGGTTTTAAACCTTTCCACTCCCAGCCGGCCTCTTTTGCGAGCATAAGATTCCGCTCGACCTCATGAAGACCCAGGCGGTAATGAACGCTCCGTGTATGAAAACAAACACCGCCGCCCCGGTCGAAACCTATCCTTTCTTTAGCACCGGAAAGGAAAAGCGCCATTCCGCTTCTGAAAGAGCGATGCGGAATCAGGACCGTTTTAATCCGAAACCGCGAAAGTTTTTTCGCTATCCGGAAAATACCGGCTATCCCGCTGTCTTCGCCTTTTTTATCCCAGGTTATGATTTCATCAACATACGGATTGTTGCCGAGAAGATTTTCACAACCAGACCTCACAACCGCTACTACGGTTTTATCCGGATGTGTTTTCCGCGCTGATTCGAGAAGAGGAGTAGCCAGAATGACGTCTCCAATGAACGCGGTCTGAACAACTGCGACAGCGGCCATCAGAAAACCCCTTTTGTGAATAAATCGCGAGATTCCGAATAAAGGCAGAAGAATCCGGTTCCGATCAGTATCGGCCGGAGATGAATAGCTGATTGCCTCTTAATGATATTCTCTGCCTTTCCATTTCACTTGTTTATGCTGGAAGATATTTTTAAAGATAATCGCAGTGCAATACATTATCTGAAAGAGGATCATCAACGGGATAAATACTATATCTCTGAATTTGGCGCCCGGATTTTTTGAAAGAACAATGATTAATCCCATATACCAGGCAACTGAAGTCAACAGCAGCGGCAGAAAGGTGTGCGGAGTCAGGAAGAGAGCGGCAAAGAAATTAAGATGCATGAGAGCGCCGTATCCCAGCATGAACTTGCCGATAAAAGGCATATCCCCCACCTCATTCAGCCATCTCCTTCTCTGTTCGATAAATGTATTGAATTTCGATTCGGGTACGGATACCGCCACTCCTTTTTTCCCAACCGCCCAGCCAAGGCGGTAGGAAGTCTGACGGGTGATTGCGTTCATGAGCGCCATATCTTCCACAATGCGGGGTTTCATATTATTGAAACCTCCGACTGCTTCATATGCATCCCGTCGGAACGAAATGTTGTTCCCCATAATAGTAACCGGAATACCCCAGCCGGCGCAACCCATTGCAATCGATATCAAAAATATGAGGTCGCTCGACTGGACACGGGCATATAATCCTCCGCCCTGCACATCGACTCTTGTTACACCACCGGCGATCCCGATGTTTTTATGGTAAGCGGCGAGATGAGCTTTTACCCAACCCGGATCTACTGCACAATCTGCATCAGTTATGAGAACGATCTCTCCTGTAGAACAGCTGATTCCAAGATTCAACGGGCGCTGTTTTCCGAGCACTTCATGTGACATTCCCGCGGTGGAGTGGACACGGACTCTATCGTCTCTGGCGGCATATTCATGAAAAATTTCGAGTGTTCGGTCCTCTGATTCATCATCCACAACATTAATTTCAATTTTTTCCCGGGGGTAGTCGAGGAGGAGAAGGCTCTCAATGCAGCGTTGTACATTGCGCTCTTCGTTGCGAGCGCAGACTACGGCAGATACCCGGGGTAAAACAGAGGGGAGTGGCCGTGGTCTCCCAAGGGATTCACCAATGGCGTTGAACAATGCAAGGAGTATATACCCTATTGCAAAAATAATAATCAGAAGGGAAAAATAATCAGTCATCATCACCTTCCACCGATATATTTTCCGTAAAGGAGAGTTCGTCAATTCCACCGAGACGTATATTTTTCTCTTTTGCTCTGGCGCCGATTGCCAAAATCAGATCAGGCAGATTTTCTCCGCCTCCCTTTTTGGTATCATGAAACACAACAATCGATCCCGGACGGATATAGGGAACGACTGTTCTCTCAATGTCTTCGGAGCTTTTATGCGCATAATCCCCGGAAAGAACTGTCCAGAGAACCATGGTAAGCTCACGCTCTTTCACCACTGAGGCGCATGTGAAGTCGAAAATGCCATATGGCGGTCTGAATAATCCCGGTTTTACCCCTGTGGTTTCAACAATGGCTTTTTGTGTGCTGTCTATCTCTTTTTCTATCTCGCTTTTTCGCATGAGGAACATCTTTGGGTGAGTCATGGAATGATTGCCGATAAGATGCCCTCGCTCGTAAACCATTCTGGCGACAGCGGGATATCGTACTACATTTTCTCCCACCATAAAAAACGTACCTATTGCACCCAGAGAATCAAGTCTGTCCAGAACAGCGGGAGTGATATCAGGATCGGGACCGTCATCGAATGTCAGAGCCATACTGGCAGAGTCCGGCGTTCCCTCCCAGCAAAAACCGCTGAGAATGTTTTTAATAATTGACGGTGGTGCATACTGCAGAGTTTCAATCCAGCCGCCTGCCATTTATCATCCGCTCACTATTTTCTGCAAAGGCGCCGGTTTTCCGCCCCCGCCATTCGAAAGTTCCGAAATAACCTCTAACCGTAACATAGAGTATATAAGGAATATGAAATATCTCTGCAAGCGGGAATACGAGCAGAAGTTTGGAGTTGCCTGATTTTATGGCACCGCGCCCAGCCAGCAGAAGATCTCCCGCAATTTTCATCCCCAGACCAGCCATAAGAGAAGCGCCGCCCATCAATCCTGCCATCCAGGATAGTATTCCCAGCGGAACTACAGCAAAAAACAAAAACACAGAGGCAAGGAAAATAATCGCCGCTCCGGAAGGATACCCGGTGATTTTAGAAGCCCACCTGGTGCGCTTTGAAAGAAATTCACGGACATTTTTTACTGCTCCCACACGAACAGCGGTGTTTTTCCCTGTTATAAATGCTACTCTTTGGTGACCGTCCCGCGCAATTTTCTGCATGAGAAGATCGTCATCTCCCGAAACCAGACCTCCAACTCCTTCAAATCCTTTCACCCGATCAAATGCCGAGCGGCGGTATGCAAGGTTTGCCCCGTTGCAGGTCAACGGAAATCCCATATTCATGCACCCGGCCGACATCGCCTGTATGCCGGTGAATTCAAGGGATTCAAACATCGCGAGAATACCCTTCCCCTTTACTATAACCTCTCCGGCGGCTAATTCAAGCTCGCTGTCAAACCTGCCGACCATCCCGCTGATCCATCCATGCGGTGCCCGGCAATCTGCATCTATTGT
>JBAYHX010000235.1:0-5570 GCA_041665965.1 Candidatus Latescibacterota bacterium | reverse complement strand
GCTCCACGTGGGAAAGAACTGTGAAACGCCGCTGGAACTATGTATGTCGTTCAACGGTGTCGCAGATTCACTTTCACGGAACGGATATGCCCGTCTTATCGATACTGAAGAATGTCTCCAGCTTCTCGAAAAAGCCTGGGAACTGAGGCTGGTGCAATTCGGCGAGAATGTCCGTGAAAAAGTGAGTTTTATTTGCAACTGCTGCAGTTGCTGTTGTGAGGCAATGATAGCGGCCAGAAAATTCGGATTCCTGCATCCCGTTCACACGACAGGTTTTTTGCCTGCTATCGACGAACATGCCTGCAACGGGTGCGGAAAGTGTGTGAGCGCCTGCCCTGTGGAGGCGCTGTCGCTCGTTTCAGCCCACGACCCTCACAATCCTGTGAGAAAAAAAGCAGTTCTTGAAAAAGACCGGTGCCTTGGCTGCGGCGTGTGCACCCGGGCTTGCCCCGGCGGGAGAATCACGCTGGAATCACGTAAGGAACGGGTGCTTCCCCCACTGAACTCTGTTCACCGTATTGTTTTGATGGCAATAGAAAGGGGAAAACTACAGAACCTTCTTTTCGACAACCAGGTTCTCTGGAGCCACCGTGTGATGGCAGCAATCGTAGGGGTCATACTGAAATTGCCGCCTCTAAAACAGGCTCTGGCAAGCAGTCAGATGAAATCCAGGTATCTGGAGGCGATGATTTCCCGTAAGTACCGATGAGAAAGTAGTAATATCGGTTGAGTCAGCAAAGAAAGGCACTCACCCCCTGAACCCCCTCTCTAACAAGTTAAAGAGGGGGAAACCCCGATGGCCTTTCTCAAGCCATTTGTTATGAGGCAAAGAGGTTTTTTCCCTCTCTTGTATGTATCGGGGTCCCCGCTTTTGTGAATCAAAAGTTGGGTGATAGAAAGAGATTATGGGGTGAGTTCTTACATAAAACGCTCGAATCGTTCTTTCTTTACCTTGCAGACAGGGCAAATCTCGGGCGGTTCATCCCTGGCGCATAAATAGCCGCAGACTTTGCATCTCCAGACAGGGTAGGGAAGAGCAGAATTCCGAGGCGGTTCGGTTGCAGAAGCAGGTTTTTCCGGTTGGCCTGCCGGGGGTCTGCGGTCCGGAATGGAGGTTGTTTTGATTTCACCGTCCAGCGCCGCTTTTGATACATACAACGCGCAGTAACAGGCGCCATATTCGCTTAGATCCGGGTCGCGGTAGTCGCAGGGACAGATAATATCCAAATCCTTTTCTTTCTCGCCAAAAGCCAGACGGCAGGGGCAGGACGGGTATCCGTAGCGGTCCTGATTGACGAGAAGACCGTCGATAAGTTCACGGGTGAACTCACTATCCGGATTAAGGTGATATCCTCCCGACTCCGCATCCTTTTTTAATGTATCATAAAAACTGGATATTTTTTCCGGTTGGTTTTCCATCTTACATTCCACCTAATTTTCTGATCTGCTCCTCATCGAATCCTGCGATACCGGTTTCATCATTAACTACAATGGTTGGAAATGAACCCCTCGGATTCAAGCGCAGCACTTCTTTCTTTGCCTGTGAGCTTTCTTCGCCCACAAGGAGGTCGACATAAATGTAGAAAAAATCAACTCCCATTTCTTCGAGCAGCTTACGGGTTTTCCTGCACCAGCCGCAGGTGCTCAGGGCATAGAGAACGATACGTCCGTGATTTTCTCCGGGCACATGAGTAAAATTTAACATTATTAGGTCCTTAGAAAATTAGGTCGATAGAATGGTACGTCCGTTATGGTTTCTGCATCCGTGCAACCTGACGCGAGAATATCACTTTTCCGAATTTGTCAGGGGCATGGAAGCCCCGCTTCTTGTCAGTCTGATTCCATGCGGTAAGCTCCTGGAGATTTTCCGGGCTTTTGCCTGCCTTGTCACGGCCGTAATCATAGCGGTAGAGGTTCAGTCTCCATGCATCGCCGGATTTGGGGGGAAAGCTCATGGAAGGAGCTGAGAAAGCCATTTCTTTGAACGGGAATGCGAGTTCACATATCCATTTCTTATCTTTTGCCTTCTGGTTATTGAATTTTCCGTCAACTGTGACACCGATTTTCAAACCTGCCAAATCCCAATCAAGGTTCCCTTTTCCATTTTTGCTCGGTTCGATGTCAAGGGTCAGATCCATTACCGCTTTCAGAGGATTTACCTCTATTTCCATATAGTTCAATCCATCGCCGTCCGGATCGATGAAAACCTCGGCGACTTCTTCAAGGCAAAGGCATGTATCGCCTTTTTCCCACTTCACGGTTTTTGCCCAGACATCTTCATCGGTCATAATGAAAGCGATATAGAGGTAGTCGTCATCCCAGAGCAATTTGGCCTGGGTGGGAAACTTGGGCGCAGAACCGTCGGTATAAATAACAAATGGCTCGGTTAGTTCGGCGTCGCGCCATCCTGGTTCATTCAGTTTACCGTCAATTACGATCTTTCCGGGAGTCCTTTTTACTGTGTATTCCCGTACTGTCTGAGATTGAACCACAGGGGAATTGAGAAAAATCGCTGTCAGGAGGATAATGCCCCATCGGTAATTCATCTGTTACCTCTCATTTAATAATTGAATTTCAATAGTATCGTATTAATAGTGAAAATAACAAAGTTGAAAAGGTGATAAATAAATCAGAAAATATTATTCTGATTTATGCTGTTATTTCTTATCCGCTTTTTTTCCGGAAAACACTACTTTCCCGAAACGGTCGGGAGCGTGGAAGCCGCGTTCTTTGTCAGTCTGGCTCCAGGCGGAGAGCTCAGATTTATTCTCGGGGGTGCGGAGGTAATCATAGCGGTACAGATTCAATCTCCAGCTTTCTCCCGGTTTTGGCGGAAAGTGCAGAGATGGGGCAGTAGGAGCGATATCTTTGAAAGGAAACGCCATTTCGCAAATCCACCCGGTATCCACGTCTGTGGAATCGTTAAGAGTTCCCTGGACTGTTATCCCAATTTTTAGCCCTTTGTAGCTCCAGGCCAAGTCGCCTTTACCGCCTTTTTTGAATTCTTTTTCAAGCCACAGATCCATGACAGCGCCGTACGGATTGATCTCGGCTTCAAGATACTTCGAACCATCGCCGTCCGGATCGATGAAAACCTCTGCTACTTCTTCGCGGCAAAGGCATTTATTGGGTCCATCAGTCCATACTTTTGTTTTTGCCCATACATCCGGATCATCCATTACAAAGGCTATATAGAGATATTTTTTATCCCAGAGCATTTTTGCCTTTGTTTGATAAACCGGGGCGGAACCATCCGTATGTAGTACGAATGGAGCTGTGAATTGGATATTCTGCCAGCCGGGCTCATTGAGTTTTCCATCGATAACTATTTTCCCCGGTGTTTTGAGGATCGTGTAATCAGGAATCGGCTGCGACTGCGCCAAACCGAACAGGATAAAGTAAAACACTGCGACCGTTGAAATAAAGAGCCGATAAGTATTCAAAGCGGGTCTTCTCCTCACTATTTTTGCGTTATTAAAATGCATTTACAGGAAAATTATCGTTCTACCACTTGATAAGTATGTATTCGAGGCATACCTCGTCGGTTTTGATTTCTGCGTAGTGCGTAACCGATTTTTGGTCGCACTCAATACCCTTTTCGCGAGCAAGGGATATCAGTTTCTGAATACGTTCCCTGTGACCAGTTGTGTCAACATCCCTGCCGTCGATGATAATTTTCTCTGAATCCTCAAGGATAAGGATCAGTTTTCCCTCCTCGACAAATGACCGCAGAATTGTTTGTACGGTCAGGGAAGTTGGAGAACAGGACAGAATCTGGTTATAGGTTATATCATTCTCCATTGAAGCCCCCAAATTGTTGTAATCAACCTTCGAATTATAACAATGTATAATAATCTGTTTTGTGTAACCGTATCAAGTTATTTTTATTGAAATGCTCTATCAAAAATACAAGTTCTCTACCAATATCACCTGATAAAAGATATTTTATGTTAAAATTCTTTTAAAACTTTTGATAAGCCTGCTGATTATTACCGATTTTATAGTATACGGGTTATTCATGTTGCCGGCTTTTCTTTGACTTATCACTTTTCATATTGTATTATGTGAAACAAAGTTTCATATCGAGTTCACGTACTATTTTTATCAATCCAAAGGAGAAAGTCTCGATGAAAAAGCATCACGGATTTCTCGTTGTCATTTCTTTCGCTGCTATTCTAATAATGTGCCTGTTTCCCGGCATATCGGGAGCGGCGAAACCTCATACAGCAAATTTCACCTGGCAGGTCCGTGGAGGAGCAGTGAATCCGGAACAATGGATTTATGACGGCGATATTCCTCTTGCCATGTTCGAACAGCGTATCATCGAACAGCCGGCAGAAGACCTGATGTTTTTCAATGGTGTTGATAAACCCCCGGTGCTCCGTCACCTCCGGCTCACACCGGACGGCGAGCCGCTGGTTGCGTGCGTGCAGCTTTACTGGGTGCTTATCTCCGGGAAACTTGTCACCGATCAGGTGGTGAACATCGAAGTTAAGGGAAGCGGAACCGAAAAGCTCATGGTAACTTTCAACACTCGTGACCGGGGAGGAATCGCCGATTCGAAGAGAATCCTGACACTCACCTACGATGAGGTTTCGGGGAGTTATGTGTATGATTTCCAGGCCTGGATTACCTTTAACAGCCCCGGTTTCTTCGGGGGTGGAACGAAACATTTCGAGTTCTGCGATCCCTGGCTTACGGGCTGCCCCGGGCCTGCATTGCAATTTCCGGGAATGTGGGAGCGGCGGTACCAGAAATTTGTCTATGAATCGGATGCGGGAATCGTTTCCCTGCCTATCAATCACTTTACGACATCTCTCAAGAGCGGCATCAAACTAAAACGCGACGGGTATTTTGTTACAGCCTTCGAACCGGACGGCAATCCCGCAATCCAGTATGTGGGAGATACCGCCGAAAAATCAGGAATCAGTATCTGCTGGTGGGGTTATGATATACACATGAGCACAGCAATTACCTCGGAAGAGATGGGCAAGCCGGTTCTGGCTCATTTCCGTATTGCAAATTGTCAGACGGAAAAAGCGCAGATAATGGTAAAAGAAGGCAAGCTTCCCGCATGGACTCCCGGAAGCTGGAATCTGGGGAGCGAATATCCGGTGTATGAGCGAATTTCCAGCTTCGCAAAAGGGCTTGCGCTCGATGGCGTTGCCGTAGGCAAGGTCGATCCGTTTCCCTGGACAACCAACGGTAATGGGACATCCTGGGATAAAACCTCCGGCCGTAGCGATTCGTTCAGCCTGAAAATCGACAAAAAAGAAAATAGCCTCTCACGCTGGCAGACTTTCCAGGGCGACGGCGAGGGGTATTTCGCTGAGCCGTTCTCTCTTCTGAAAGGATACAGGGTCTCGTGTTATGTGAAAACTGAGGGTGTGAGCGGAATCGGTTCAACTTTGGCCATCCAGTACCATGTGCCGAATTTTACCCAGGAATACCCTGTCATCACTGCGAAAAGGCTTACCGGAGCCAACAACTGGACAAAGCTCGAACTGGAGATCGGATCCGCACCGGCGCTGGCCGGCTGTCTCATGATCATGCTCGAACAGAATGGTTCG